>NZ_JBEPQT010000034.1:0-58259 GCF_040547985.1 Bradyrhizobium sp. LB14.3 | reverse complement strand
AATTTTGGCAAGGCTGCCGCCGCCGCGTCGATCTCGGGCCTCTATCTATCGACCGACGCAACGATCACGACTGGAGATACGCTACTGACGACCGTGGCCTCGCCAGGGCTGTCGGCGAACGGGGCGATGGGCTATTTCGATCACCAGACGATCTCGCTGGGGCTGCCAGCCAATCTGGCGCCTGGCACCTATTACATCGGCGGAATCGCGGACTACAATAATGCGATTTCGGAGAGCAACGAGGCCAACAACAATCACAATGTTACGCAAATTTCTGTTATTGCCGCATCGTCTCAGGTGCAGGACACGACTGGCGGCAGGGGGGACAACCCCGACTCCGGATTTCATTTTGTCGACCCGACAGGACACTTCATTATAGTCTGACCTCTTCGGGGGCCGATGACGGGTGATGGTCGCGGTTGTTGCCCCGACCCAACTGCGATGACCAACGGGTGGCCGAGCTATGTCTCTGATCTATCGTTGATATGCAGCTTGAGAGCCGAATGAACGTCCCCGGCCGCCTTCGCCGCCTCATTCATGGCTGGTCTGCGAATGTCGTCCAGATGCTGCTTGCCCTGACCCAGCAGCTCGTTCTGATTCCGGCGTTTTTGCATTTCTGGAGCAGTGACACACTTGCGGCCTGGCTCGCGCTGTATGCGGCCGGAAGCCTCGTTGTCGTCGCCGATGCCGGCCTGCAGCTTCGTGCCATCAACCGCTTTCTCGCGTTCAAGGCCTGCGTCGATTCCGACGGACGCACGGCAACTTTCTACGCGCGCATGATGCGGCTCTATCTGGGGATCGTCCTGGGACTCAGTGTCCTGCTGATTGCGGGTACCGAGCTGTTCCCGCCGGCGGCAGTCCTCGGGTTTCACGAAACGCCGAGCTTCAATGTCGCGATGATCGTCATCACTGTCGGCACGCTGCTCGCTCTGCCGGCCAATCTCGTCTCGGGGCTCTATCGCGTGCGCGGCAAATACAGTCGCGCGGTGTGGTCGCAGAATGTCGCGCTGCTAGTTGGACAGATCGGACAGTTCATCGCGGTTGCATGGCTCGGGAGCCTGCTTGCGGTCGCGATCACTTTCGTCGCGACGCAGATTCTGTTCGCGTTGTTCCTGACCGTCTACGACGCCCCGCGCCAGTTGCCATTCCTGGGGCGGGGACGCGCGGTCACCTCACGGTCCTGGCTATGGAATGCCGGGCAATTCCGTCTTGCGCTGCCATTCGCCGTGGCCAATCTGACGGAGATCGCGCTCGCCAATGCGCCGATGCTGCTGGTCAGCGCGATGGTTGCCGATCGCGTGGCGGTCGCGCAATGGGGCTTGATCCGCGTGATCTCGAGCTTCCTGCGCGGCATCAGCATCCAGATGACATTGCCCATCGGCGCTGAGCTCGGCCACGATTTTGCGATCGGCGACTTGGTACGGCTGCGCGGCCTCTACGCCTTCGGATCGCTGTTCATCACCGCGATGGCCAGCTTGATCGTCGGCGGGTTGCTGCCGTTCTGGCCGGATTTCTTTACATTGTGGACGCATGGCAGTATTCCGAACGACGCTGCGCTCACCGTCACGCTGCTGATAGGTTCGGCTGTCGTTGCGCCTTCCCTGATGGCCCTTAGTTTCGCCAATCACAGCAATCGTGGTAATCTCCTGGTGCGGACCAAGGGAGTACAGCTGGGAGTTTTCCTGGTGTTGTCGGCCGTGCTGATTCCCCGGCTCGGTCCGCTCGGTGCCGCAATCGCGATCGTTGCGAGCGACCTGCTTACCCAGTTCGGAATCCTGACGCTCGTGATCGTCTACCAGACGCTAAGCCATCCGGTCCGCCACGTGGTGGTCCTGATCTCAACCATGGCGACGATCGTGCTCGGCGGATGGGGTCTCGGCGCAGCAATCCGGGATGTCGTGCCGGGGGCGGGGCTGCTGCCTTTCATCGCGGAGTGTGCGATCTGGCTGGTCGTCGTTGCCATCGCGGCCAGTCCGCTTCTGATGGAGCGGGTGCGTGCGCGGGTGCTGGCGGCGGTGCCGAACTGATTTAGCACATCCGGCCAATCGTCTTTCCTGCTCCCGTGGAAGTCAGTAGATCTGGGGATAGCAGCGGTATCGCAGCCGCATCAGCTTCCGGGCGAGCTGGCGATGACCCTCGTCAATCCGCTCGGCAAAAAAAGCGAGCCGCTCCTTGCCGGCCGCGGCGAGCCGGCTGCGCTCCTCCGCCGAGCCGACCTTGACGATGGCCTCGGCCAGCGATGCGGGATCGTCGTAGTCGAACAGGATTGCGGCATCGCCGGCTTGCGCCTTCAATGCTTCCGGATAGATTACGGGCGTTCCGACCGCCCAAGCTTCCAAGGGCGGGAGGTTGGTCGGGCCAAAATAGGTAGCCATCACCATCGCATTTGCTGCCCGATAGAGAGCGGCAAGCTCGGTGGAGGGGACGAAGCCGAGGAAACGGACGGAATCTTCAAGCTTATGATGGGTGACAAGCGCCTCGAAAGTAGATCGGGCACCAGGATCGGAGCCGCACAGCACCAGCGTATGCTTTCGCCCTTGATCTCTCAGGAGGCGCATCGCGAGCAGGATGGTCGCATGGTTCTTATGCGACCAAAATTGTGCAGGGTAAAACAGATAGCCTGGCTCCAAGCCATATCTGCCCAAAATCGCAGCATCCTGTTCCCGTGTTGCCTCGTCCGCGTTCGCTCGGGTCACGTAAGGTGATGGCGAAAGAGGAATGCAAACGGCATGGTCCAGCGCCATCGCATAACGGAAGCATAATTTTTCGATAAGCTCGTCGGCGTTTGTGATGACAAGGGCAGCTTTGGTGCAAGCGCTGCGCCAAACGATTTCCCGTCGCTCGAACTGGGCAAATTCGCGTACCTCGTCGAATTCCGGGCTGTCACGGTGGCAGCCGTCGAAGATTGTGATGATGAACGGCAGCTTGTAGAGCACCAGATTCCAGTTGGACGTCGTGGTGAAGTAGACGATGTCGACCCCGGCGTTCCTCAGTTTTCTCTCAAACGGCGCGCATGTGCGCATGGTGTATTGCAGGAGATCGAACGGTCCCAGATATTTGAGGAACAAGAACAGGCGGTCGAGCCAGTTGAGTTTCAGATACACGCCGGTGATGCCGAGGTCGGCAAGGATCGCAACGTTATCGCGCAGCGTCGTGAATACGGTAACCTCCAGGCCGACGGTCCTGGCCCAGTCGCGCATCCACATGATGTCGGTGAGCGACTGCTGGAAACCGCCGCCGACGTCGAGCGGAAGTTCGAGAAACACACCAATGTGATAGCGTTTCATCGTTCAGCGCCCGCTCTTGTTTGCGACTTCGGCAGCAAGGCGTGATGAGGCAATCGAAACCCGCTGGAGTTTGACGTCGTGCCGACTTTGAATGGACACCCGTAGTACGGTCGGTGACGATTCGTAAGAAGAGCACCTCGTCAAGCGATCCTCTTCGTCAATGAGTATTTGATCCACGCGAATACTCGATCTGATTTTCGACGCTTTGGGGTTGTGCGATCCAGCCCGAATTGAAGCGTCCTGTGCTTGGTCCGCTCGATGCCTGCTTGCTGAGAATGATCTAGATAAAGGTGTTCGCCGAATCTGAAATGATCAACGTCTGCCATCCGGGCCCTCAAACAAAAAAAGGCGCCATCAAAGTGACATGGCGTCTCTTATGCGCAGGCACTTTGGCTATTTTGATTCGTACCGTCAAGGGTGAGGGGACTCGCGACCTTCAGCTCACAAAGCGAAGAATGTCCTCAATCCGTCGCCTGAATGTATGGGTCGATAGTGTCCGCGCCTGTCCTGCGGCAGCAATTGCGCAGCGCTCGTCTTCGTTCCCGAGATAGCGGTCGATCAGCGTCAGACAGTCGTCAGCCGTATGCCAAGCCGCGACCTCGCTGCCCACATCAAACAGTGTGTGGAGATTGTCCTTGAAATCGGTCAGCAGGAACGTGCCGGCGCCGGTCGCCTCGAACAGCCGCGCGTTGCCGGCCTCGCGGCCAGCCTGGTCGATATGCGAATTAAGCGTCAGGCGCGAAGCCCGGAGCGCCTGGTACATCTCCACGCCCCAGACCTCGCCCTGGTAGCAGCGGTGCAGCGGCGACGAGGCGGGCAGGTTCTGCAGGCCGCTGCCGTAGAGCTTCATGTCGAATTTTCGCGCCACCGCTTCGAGTTGTGCCACCCGCTGCTGGTGATCGGCCGAAACCGCGCCGACGAAAGAAATGTCGACGCTGCGTTCAGGCGCGGGCGGAAGACGGTGGAGGATGTCCGGTTCAAAGGCCAGATGGACCACCTCGGACCTGACGCCAACGTCGCTAAGGGACTGAACGACCCGCAGAAGCTGCGAGATCATCAGATCATAGGCCGACCAATCCTCGCCGCGCGAGGGGACGATGCCGACCTGCCCGATCAGAGTCGGCCGCCCGATGCCCTTGATCCGCCGGGCCAGGCGTGCGTCGATGTGGAAGATGTCCTGATTTAGGACCAGGTCCGGCTTGAATTCCTCAATCTGCGCCAACAGGATCTCTTCCGCCTGCGCATCGAGCCGTGGGCTCAAGCCCACTTTTCGTGCCAGTGGCCTGAGGATCGGCTTGAATGGCGCGATCATGCGTTGAAGCGAGCCGGGGATCGCTCGCCGTTGAGCCTCGTTGCCCGGCTCCGGTGGCTGCTCGAAAGCAAGCCCGTGTTCGCGCGCCCAAGCTGCGCGCATCCAGGGATTGTTGATGTGAATGTCGGCGGCGACATGCCCAGCGGCCGCGAAGTTGCGTGAGTAGAAATCGGCAACGCCAAACAGGCTGGCATTGCGCGCCGCCATCTGCGTCGCGTAAGTCGCGCCGGCAAGATCGGGCGTGCGGCGGTACAGCCAGGTCAGGAAGCGTGGATAGTCGGCGTTGAGGATGAGGACACGCATCGCGTTAATCTGCTCGTTCGGTTGTGTCTCGCGGCATCACATACCACAGGAGAAACAACACGACGGCTCCATGAGTCAGCATCACAGTCGTGAACGGCACGTTGAGCAGGGTCTGCGGCAACAGTGCCGAGGATACGAGAACAATCCGCTGGGATGCGCCTGCGGACATGCCGTTGGCGATGGCGACGACGATACCGCATAAGAGTGCAGAGATCGGGGCAAGCAGCGGGCCGACGGACGCAACGCCTTCGGTGGCGAAGAGCGAGGCGTTCATGTAGCCGCCGATGCCAAACCAATTGTAAATGACGACTGCCAGTGGCTCCCGATAGGGGCAAGGCATGATTGGCTTCAAATAGCTGATCTGACAGAAGTGCGTCAGATCGTGAGTGAAAAAGAACGCGTTATAATAGTCCATCGCAAGCGAGGGCATGGTCACCATACGGAGGTTCAGGAGTTGGAAGACCGCCATCGCGAACCGCTCTGGGAATAGGCCCCACTGGTAAAGGCCGAACAGAACCAGACCCGCTGCAGTCGGGAGCAGGAGGGACAGGATGACGGTGAGCCGCAAGCTGATGAACCGCGTGACCACGAACATGAAAACAAGCCATGCGGGGGTAAAGAAGGCCTGCTTGCTCAATGTGATCGGATAGAACAGCAAAAGCAGGATGAGGACTGCGCCAGCCCACCAGAGTTTTCCATGCACTGCGTAGCATGCGAATGCGAACGGCAAGAGGGCCGTCATTGTGCCCCCAACCAAGTAGTTCACCAGTGTCGGTGCGGTCAAAGCTTCTCGATACGTGTAGATGTCTCCAAGCGAGACCAGCCTGAAGTTGTAATATGCTCCAACCGCAGCGACGGCAGCCCCAGTTAGAACGATGCAGCTCAATAGCCGCTCGAAAGTCTGCGTGGACAAATTTAGCAATCGCGGCAAGGTTGGCTGGCAGAGTGCCGGCAACAGGAATGCCGCGGCGGAGGCCGCCGCCGAGAGGCCGCTCAGGCGATGGTTGTAATCTAGCTCAGTGAAGTTGATTAGCCAGAGATAGCCGGCAATCATGACGAAGAGGTAGTAGCCGGCAAAATAGCCGAAGCTGAACCTGGCGCGGACGAACAAGACGGTCAGGACGGCGAACGCTGCGACCGTGGCAATCGCCGCGGGTAGCTTCTCGTTGTCGAAGAGAATGTGGTAGACCGGGTAGATCCGCGCGACGCAGATCAGCGAGATGCTGCCCAGGGCCAGATGGCACAGGATGAGCAGCGGTACGCCGCGATCGTTGCCGCGCAAACGAAATCCGTCCGCGGCCGTGTGATCCGTGAAGTCCGTGAGGGGCGCCATGTGGCGATTCGGATATCCCATTCGAGGAACGCAAGCAATGTCTGAGGTACGCCCGAATGGGGGTATGAACGGTCTGAAACCTTGATTTATTCGAGCTTTTGTTAATATTGGTCAGCCTGGCTGGTGCGCTCAAGACCTTTCGTCACGAGCCCATCAAGGGGAAAGATCGAAGTCTCATGGTTAGGTTCGGCCTGCTCGGATGCGGGCATATCGCCAAGCGTCATTCCGAACTCCTGGGTGGCGGTATTGTCGAAGGCGCTCGCTTAGTTGCGGTGTGCGATTCCGACCGTGCACGGGCTGACGCAATCGCCGCGAAGTTCAAGGTTTCCGCGTATGCCGATCACAACGAGATGCTCGCGCGCGACGACATTGACGCCGTCGCGGTACTCACGCCGAGCGGGAGGCATGGCGGGGTCTGGTGAAGCATCAACACGAGATCGAGGGCGTCAACAGCCGGCTCGATGGGATGCAGGCCGCGATCCTGGCGGCAAAGCTTCCGCATCTGGCCGCCTGGACCGAAGCGCGGCAGCGCGCTGCCGCAGTCTACGATGCTGGTCTCAACCAGATCGAAGGGGTGAGCGTACCGCAGGTCGCCCGGTCGCGATCACGTTTATCACCTCTACACTATCAGGCATCCGCGACGCGATGCGCTGGCGGCTCACCTCAACGCCAATGGCATGCAGACCGCGATCAACTATCCGACCGCGCTGCCGCTGCTTCAGGCCTATGCGCGATTCGGCCACACAGCGGCGCAATTTCCACATGCATGCCGAGACCAGACCAGCATCCTGTCGCTGCCGATGTTTGCCGAAATCACGCCGGCGCAGCAGGAGAGCGTGATTTGGCTCGTTCGCGAATTTGCATAGCCCCGGCTGCGCGTCTATCGCGCGAGATTTATTGATCTTTCTCAAAGACTTGTGCGCCGCGCGCGTTCGTACTTCGTGCGGAGGTTCCCGAGCCCGTTGTTGGCCTGTAGTGCATTCAAAACTGGCCTCCAGCGGCGGGAATGTTTAGAAGCGGCCGTGTCAGGTCGGCAGGCGGGGCGGGTGGCCCGTCCAGAGGGGAACAGGAACTTTGCAAAAAGTACTTTTGACGGGTGCGGGTGGGTTCATCGGATCGCACCTCGCCGAAGAGCTGGTCCGCCGCAATGTCGCGGTGCGCACGTTCGTGCACTACAACAGCGCGGGTTCGCACGGCTGGCTCGATTTCTCGTCGCCCGATATCCGCAAGGAGTTTGACGTCTTCGCGGGCAATATTTGCGACCCCAACGGCGTGCGCACGGCGATGAAGGGATGCGATGCCGTGCTGCATCTCGCCGCGCTGATTGCCATTCCCTATTCGTACCACTCGCCTGATACCTATGTGGAAGCCAACATCCGCGGCACCCTCAACGTTCTGCAGGCAGCGCGCGATCTTGGCGTCGAAAAGGTGATCCACACGTCGACCAGCGAGGTCTACGGCACTGCTCAATTCGTTCCGATCACCGAGGAGCATCCGCTGCAGGGCCAGTCGCCTTACTCCGCGACCAAGATCGGCGCTGACCAGCTTGCGTTGTCATTCGAGCGCTCGTTCGGTACGCCGGTGACCGTGGTGCGGCCCTTCAACACGTATGGCCCGCGGCAATCGGCCCGCGCTGTGATCCCGACCATCATCACCCAGATCGCGGCAGGCGCGCGCCAGATCAAGCTCGGCAGCATTCATCCGACCCGCGACTTCAACTTTGTCGCTGACACCGCCGCGGGCTTCCTGGCGGCACTCGAGTCCAAGGCCAGCATCGGCGAGGTCATCAATATCGGCAGCGCCTTCGAGATCTCGATCGGCGACACCGCGAACCTAATTGCTGAGCTGATGGGAGTCGAGATCGAGATTGAGCACGATGACGTTCGTGTGCGCCCCGAGCGCAGCGAGGTCGAGCGGCTCTGGGCCTCCAACGCCAAGGCGCTCAAGCTGCTCGGCTGGTCGCCGCGTTTCGGCGGCGTCGACGGCCTGCGCAAGGGTCTTGAACAGACCGTCGCCTGGTTCACCAAGCAGGACAATCTGTCCCGCTATCGCGTCAATACCTACACGTTGTGAGCATCATGAGCATGTCCTCCGCGCAAGCGAGCCCTAACCGTCCTGCCGTGCTTGACGTTAATCCGGTGCTCGACGCCGTCGATGCGGCGCTCGGCCCAGCCCAGCGTCCGGTCGAGCTGCACGAGCCGCGGTTCGGTGATCGCGAGCGCGAGTTGGTGCTCGACTGCATCGACACCAATTGGGTGTCGTCGGCCGGCAAATACGTCACTAGTTTCGAAGAAATGGTGGCGGAGGCGACTGGGTCGCGCCACGCTGTTGCGATCGTCAACGGCACCGCGGCGCTGCATGCGGCGTTGGTGCTGGAGGGCGTCGAGCCGAATGACGAGGTGCTGCTGCCCTCGATCACCTTCGTCGCCACTGCCAACGCCATCAGCCATGCCGGCGCCGTGCCTCACTTTGTCGATTCGACCTGGGACACGCTCGGGCTCGACCCGCGTGCGCTCGAGGCCCATCTCGATGCGGTCGCCGTGCAGCAGAACGGCGCCTGGGTGAACAGGCACACGGGCCGCCGACTTCGCGCCGTCGTTCCCGTGCACATTTTTGGACATCCCGTCGACATGGTCGCGCTCTGCGCAGTCGCTGCTCGTTACGGCCTCGTCATCGTCGAGGATGCGACCGAGTCGCTGGGCTCGCGCCTGAACGGCAAGGGCTGTGGCACGTTCGGCCATTCCGCGGTGCTGAGCTTCAACGGCAACAAGATTGTCACAACAGGTGGCGGCGGTATGATCGTGACCGACGATGAGGCGCATGCACGCCACGCCCGGCATTTCACGTCGACTGCAAAGAAAGCCCATGCTTGGGCGTTCGAGCACGACGAGATCGCATACAACTACCGCCTGCCCAACATCAATGCCGCGCTCGGCTGCGCGCAGATGGAACGGCTAGGGGGAATGGTCACGGCCAAGCGCGTCCTTGCTCGGCGGTATCTCGATGCGTTCAACGATTTCCCATGGGCGCGCATCTATCGTGAGCCGAAAGGGTCCGAGAGCAATTACTGGCTCAATACGCTGGTGCTCGACCGCGAATACGCCCCCGAGCGCGACCGCCTGCTTCAGGCCCTGCACGGCCACGGTATTCGTGCGCGCCCGCTATGGACGCCGATGCACCTGTTGCCGATGTACCGCGACTGTCCACGCGCAGCGCTCCCCGTCGCCGAAGATATGAATACCCGCTGCATCAACCTGCCGAGCAGTCCGTTCCTCGCCGAAAACGCGAACGAGCGCTGATGCCCCGGATCGTTTTCTTCACGATTCACAGCACGACGGCCTGGTGGAAGTACCTGGCCTCGCGCATGGAGTTTGCCGACGCGGTTGTGCTCAGCGATCTGCGCGACGACGGCGACTATTCGTTAGTCGACGACTTCTATCGTTTCATCGACCAGGGCGATGCCGCCGCCGCGGCGCTCGACCGCTTCGGCCAGGAGGGCTGCGCCGACATCATCCTGCGCTGTCGTGTGCTCAGGAGCATAGATCGCGATCTCGCGCTTAATATGATCGGCGGCATGGCGCAGGCCATCGAACAGGCTTTTGACACTCTTGGCCCCGAGTTGGTCGTGACCTTCACGATCGATCGCTACGTCATGGACGTGATGGCGCGCGTCGCGCGGCGGCGCGGTATCGACTTCCTGGAGATGACGACCTCGATCATCCCGGATCAGGTGATGTTGATGCGGCGCGGAAAGCCAGCCTGGCTGCGCGAGCCCTCCACGGAGGACATCGACGCGGCAGTCGGTCAGCTCTGCCGGGAAGATTTCGCGCCGGCTTATGTTCGCGACGCCCAGCGTTTTTCACTCGCCAGGTTCTGGTGGATTTTCGGGTATTACGCCCTGCGTGGCGCATATTTCAACCTCTGGCGCTTTCTCAAGCGCGACCGTTACAACTGCCACTATCTCGATGCGTCGAAGCGGCTCAAGCACAAGGTCCGCGTGCGCGACGTGGCCGTGCTTGGAATGCTCGATCATGGCTGGGACAGGCGGCTCGCCGAAGTGCCACGCGAGCGTCGGGTGTTCCTCGGGCTTCAGCTCTTCCCCGAAGCTTCGATGGATTACTGGCTCGAGGCGCAAAACATGCTCGCGCATGACGACGTCGTCGTACGCTATTGCGAGGTGCTCAGCCGCGTCGGCTACCGCATCTTCGTCAAGGACCATCCGCTGCAGTTCGGTTTCCGCCAGCGCGAGCTGTTCGAGCGCCTGGCGAAGCTGCCGTTCGTGGTGCTGGTGCCTTATGACGTGCCGGCGAATCTGCTGAACGCGAAATGCGCGGTGTCGGTGACGTTCACGGGCACCATTGGCTTCCAGGCGGCGCTGGCTGGGTTGTGCTCGATCGCGACCGAGCCGTACTACGCAACCGAGCGGCACTTTCTTCACGTCCGCGACACCAGCGAGGTCGATGGCATCGTTGACCGGCTGGCGCGGTGGCAATCCCCCGACGATCTCGACACGACCCGTCGGGCGATCATGCGGCACTTGGCGTCGATCAGCGTCGAAGGCGACTATTTCGGCTGGCGCAAGTTCGATCCGGGGAGCGAGGCCTTGCGGGCCTCGGTCGAGCCGCTGGCGCGTTCGCTGAACGCGCACCTGCCGCGATTCTTGAAATCCTGCAGAACTGCGGCCTGACGATCCCGTGGGACGCGCGCCTGTAACGGATGTCGATGGCCGGGCGTAGATGGAACAGCGCGATGCGATCTCGTCTGCTTGACCTCGCAACTCGGCCGGCGGTTATTGCCGCCGTCGCGGTCCTTATCTTGCGCGGTTTGACGCTTGGCAGCCGTTTTCTCCTGTCTGTGCTGCTGGCACGGATGCTCTCGCCGGAGGAGATGGGCAAGTACGGACTGATAACAGCGGTACTGGCGTTCGCACTGCTCGGCCTGGGGCTCGAGTTCTATTCCTACATGTATCGCGAGATGGTGCCATCGACGCCAGAAAGGCGGGTGCAGATTATCGCAGATGAGGCCGCACTGGGGGGGCTCACGTTTCTCGCCGTGGTAATCCTCTCGGCTCTGGCGGTCCTTGCGGGGGTGTTTCCGGCAAGGCTCGCTACCTGGTTTCTCTTGATCTTGTTGACCGAGCATATCTCGCTCGAGGCCACGCGCTTCCTCATCATCATGTCGCGACCGATTCGCGCCTATATCGTTGTTTTCCTTCGGGGTGCCGTATGGGTCTACGCCATCGCGATTCTGATGTTCACCGTGCCGTCGTCGCGCTCGTTCGAGACGGTCCTGGTCTGGTGGGGGCTCGGGGGAGCTAGTTCGATTCTCTTCACGGCGATCTCCCTGCGAGATCTGCCGTGGCGCAAACTCCGGAAGCGGCGGCCGGATTGGGCCTGGATTGGTCACGGCTTGCGCACCGCTGGTCCCTTCATGTTGACAGCAGCGGGAGCACTGGTCATCTCCTATGTCGACCGCTTCGTCATCGACGCGTTCGTCGGTCGCGATGCGCTCGGCGTCTACACGTTCTATTCGACGATCCTGATCGGCCTGCTGTCGCTGGGCGGCTCGGTGTCGCATCAGTTCCTGCCAAAAGTTATCGCGGGCTATGCCGCGGGCAGGGAGGCCTATCGCACGGCGTTGCGCTCGTTCTTCTGGTCGATGCTGGCGCTGGACTGCGTGACCATGATCCTTGCGGCCTTTGCAATGGGACCCATGCTCGCGCTGCTTGGGCTGTCCACCTACGCGACGAGCATCGGCGTGTTCTATGCCATGCTTCCAGGGATATTCCTGCGCATGCTGGCGGATGTCCCGTCCTATGCTCTCTACGCGGCGCGGTCGGACAAATATCTCATGATCTGCAATCTCGGTTCAGCCGCGGTGTCGACGCTGCTGAACGTGGCATTGGTTCCCGTGCTGGGCATCTACGGGGCACCGCTTGCCGGTGGAGTTGCCAGTGCTGTGCTGTTCCTCTCCCTGGTGGGGTTCGCAATCCGCAGGATGCGCGGGAGATTCGGGGAACGCTCTGCGACCGAATCCGTCGGCCTTCCCACCGATCCGGACATGCTCTATCCGTGAAAGACTGGCTCATGCGTCAGGGCAATCTCACTTCTAAACCCGAGGGGCGCCTCTTGGACGGAAGCATGCAGAAACGGTTCACTCCGTTGGTCGGCGCTCTCGCGTCGCCCGCGATTCTGATGACGGTGATCTGGCTCGGGACCCTCCTCGCCGTCGCCATCGGGCCGATCAACTATCCGGGACAGCCCTCCGCTGCGGTGCTGACGTTGGTCTCGCTGGGGCTGGCGATCTTTCTGCTGTCCTATCAGGGCGGCAAGCTCCTCTTCGATCGCGGGTTTGTGCTCCTGGCGCGTTCGCCGCGCCTTTCCGAGCCGGTTCTAAACAATGTCACCATGGCCGCATCGCTGTTCGGCATCATCGGCATTGCGCTGGTGGCGCTCGACCGCACCGTCCTCAGCGGCGTGAGCAACAGCAGCTATGCCGAGCTGCTGCGCTGTGCGCCCGGGCTGGTCGACACGATCGCGATCAAGCGCACGCCGCTGCTCTACGGCGGTTACGCGATGTTCTCCTTCGGTTTCGTCTCTATCGTGCTGTTTCTGCTGAAAGGCGAGGAAATCAGAGGCCGGGCGGCTGTGCTGGCGCAACTGTCCATCATCTCGCCGGTCGGGTATGCGCTGCTCTATTCGGGTCGGATGCCGATCCTGTTCGTTTTCGTCCTGGTCGCGATGACGATGATGGTACGCCTCCTACAGGGACGAACGCTGTTGCCCCTTGGCCACTATCTCGTGCTCAAGACCATCATCGCCGTGGGCTTGTTTGCGGTCTATTCGAGCTCGATCTGGACCAGCAGACAGAACTTCTGTATCCAGATGTCGCCTCTGATCTCTAAATTGCAACAGGAGATGACCCAGCGCAACGCGCCTGAGGCCGTTGCTTCGAGCGTATCAGGCGAACCCAACCAGCCCAAAGCCGCGGAGGCCATCACCGCAACCGAGCTCAACAAGCGGGTGGCCGAGGCGCGAGCGGTCGCGCCGACCGCGCCGTCAGCGCCCGACGCAAGCTCGACGGACGCTGTTCTGGCCATGCTGGAGCGCTGGGGTGTCAAGCCGCGCAGATATGTCACTTCGGCAATCGAATCCAGCCACATGTCGACGCACGGAGCCGTAACTGGCCTCGGCACCTATTTCTACCTGACTCATGGTGTGCGGACGGTCGACATGGTCTGGAAGGCGCGCCACGAGTTCACGCCCCAATGGGGCGTGTACGAGATCGGCGTGTTATCGCCTCTGCTGCGGATCTTCTTCCCGGAGAGCGATCAGCTAGCAATCATGGAGGCTGAGCAACGGGCGGCGTGGATCTACGGCTTCTACCCGAGCGCATGGGCTGCGGCCTTCATCGATTTCGGTCTTGTGGGCGCCATCATCTACGTCGCGATCTGGGGGGGGGTGGCCGGCTGGAGCGCGGCCGGAAGCCGGCATTCCGGTCTGATGACACCGTTGCTGCTGCTCGTGTTCGTGCTCGCCAGTGTCCTGCTCAGTCCGGTTCAGGGACCTCTCGGCATGGCCAATTCGGCCCTGGTGCTGGCGTCGATGCTGGTGACCGGACTAATGCTTGATCTGGCGACCCTGCCCGCGAGGGTGTAGCAGGCTGAGGCAAACTCTAGGCCAACGAGCCTGCGACCTGATATCAGCGTGCGGAGGTGTTGCGCAGCCACGCGACGGTCGCCGCGACGCCTTGCTCCATGTCGAAGGGAAGCGGGCCGCAGACCGCTGCGGTCGGCGCGAGATCGAATTGATATTGCGTGAGAACGTTGTTGAGGCGGAACGAATTGAAGGGAAACCGCTTCAACCCGATCGCGTTTGCCGCATCACCGCAGTGTGCCAGCGCGCGTGCGACGCTGTTCGGTAGATGCGGGATCGGCCGCGAACCGAACGCGTGCTGAAACGCGTCGCACCACGCCATCAGATCGATCGGCGTGTAGTCGGCGAGATAAAACGTTCGGCGATGGATCTGCTCCGCCGGTACGCTCAGGAGACGCCAATACTGGAAGACAATGTTCTCGATATAGCTATACGACTTCCAGAGCGGGTCTTGCCCGACGTGGAAATAATGGCCGCGCTCGATCATGCGCAGGAAACGCTGATAGTGGGCGCTCATGCCAGGGCCCCAGACGGTCGTGGGGCGCGCCAGGCACCATTCGCGCCCGGCGCCGTCGGCGCTGCGGACAATCTCCTCGGTGCGGACCTTGCTCTTTCCGTACAGCGTGTCAGCCTGGTAGTCGGTGTCGCTGGTCGGCATATAGCCGACGCGGCAGACGAGCTGTGACGAGGTCCAGATCGCCCGCCGCACGGACGGCGTCTGCCGTACGGCTTCGACCAGGGTCTCGACGCCTTCGATATTGGCGGTGTAGCCGGAAAGGTTGACCTTTTCGTCGAGATCGATGCGTGCGGCAAGATGGACCACCGCGTCCGGCGCAGCGCCGGTCACGGCTCTCGTCAAGCCGTCGGCATCGAGAATGTCGCATACGATATCGGTGGCCCCGGCCGGAACCTTGTCCAGCCCCACGACTTCGCAATGTTCGGCGCGCAGCCGCCGCACCAGTGCCTGCCCGATAAAGCCGGAGCTTCCGGTCACGAGAACTTTCATGCTGATGCCATTGTCTTGAGTATCTCAGGCTTCCGAGCGAGCCGGAAGGCGCGTAGCCGTGATCGACGCCCTCTGCGTCAGATTTCCGCGAGCAGGATGAATAGGCAGCGACGCTCGCCCTTGTTCACCATGCCGCCGCGATGCACGCCGTTGCCGTCGAACAGCACGCAATTGCCGTAGTTCGAGGTCGCGGCGAAATGGCCCTCGCGCAGGCGCGTCACATCGCGCGAATTGTCCAGCAGGTCGCCGCCGAAGTCCGCTTTCTTACGTAGGAACGCCGGCAGCGCCATAAACTTCTTGCGCGCGTCGGGCCGCCGGCCGGAGAAGCCGGAGAAATCGTTGGTGCGCCGGATCATGCCCTCGAACCAGCCGATCTTCGCGTTCTGGCTGCCGCGAATGTAGCAGAACGGGCCACCGTCCGGACCGATGTCGTGGACGTAGATCGCGCATTTCAGCATGCCGTAGGTGGCATCGATGTGCAGGTAGCTGCCCCAAGGATCGGCGAGTTGGGTATCCGGGAATACGCGCTTCCAGAACGCGAGGTCCTGGTCGTTGATCTGCGCGTTGACGTGCTTCACGCCGGCCGGCCGGCCGAGATAGGCGCTCGCCGCTTCCATGATGCCGTAGCGCTTGAAGATGGATTCCACGGTCGCGAACGCCTGGGGATCAGCGGCGCGTGTGCACCAGTAGACGTTGTCGTCGAACTTGCGCTTCTCCGGCGGAATGTTGGCGCGGCGCTCGTCGAGCTTGGCGAAGCCCGGATTGGTGACCCTGCGGATCTGGTCGAGCTCGTCGGGCCCGAGCGTCAGGCAGACGATGCCGTCGGATTTGATCTTGTTGAGCAGCGACGGGTTCGCCGGCCTTGCGGGACGACGCGCGCCGGTCAGCCTGCCGATCGCACGGCTCGCGCGGATGCGCGCAAACATCGACATGTAGCGCAGCGCCGTCCTTGCATTGAGGCCGCTGAAGCCCGCTTCCTTGGTCAGCAGCGGCATGTTGTCGTAGTCGACGATGCGGCGAATGGTGACGAAGGCGAAGGTTCGCAGGAACACGTTCAGCGCATAGAGCCGCTCGCGGGAGGTCGGCTTGGGCAGCATGCCGCCATAGGCCGGATGCGCGTCATAATCGATCGCAGGAAGCGTGTTGCCGCCATAGGGCGGAACCGGAAGTTCACCAATCTCGACGGCGCGTGCCACCGGCGCCGCGTTCGAAAGTGAATCGATCGTCGTCATGTCGCGTTCTCCCGGAACGAGCGCGGTTCGTCAAAAGTTCGCCCCGATCTATACAGCCAGAGGCGCTGCACAGGCAATAATCGCGGACAGTTATCCGGTCGTGCTGGGCGATTCCCGTGTTGCCGCTAAATCATGAAAATGCTTCGGAAAAGCGCGCCCGATGTCGATCTTTCGAAGGGTTCCAGCGATCGCCTCGGACGCGCCGCCGCGGCCATAGGGCGGGACCAGGGCCGGATCGGGCTGGAACCGGCCCTCGAAGATGCGCGTGAGGCTCGCGAGGATGGCAGCCGAATCGGCCGGGCAATCGATGATCGACGCGGCGCGAAGCCGGCCCTTCTGGCGGTCGCCGATATTTATTGTGGGCACGCCGACGGCGGGCGCCTCCAAAATACCGCTGGAGGAGTTGCCGGCCACGGCGTCCGCAAGCCGCAGCGCGGCCCAGTAGCGCTCACTGCCGAGCGAGGTGAAGAGATGGGCGCGATCGGGGCGTGTCGCGACAAACGCCCTGATCGCGTCGTCGATGGCGCGATAGCCTGGATCGGCGTTGACGCCGGTGAAGATGAAGCTGCGGTCCTCGAGCTCCGCGAGCGCGGCGAGGAGGGCATCGACATTGGCGGCGTCGGCTCCAGGCTGCGCCGTGGTCGGATGCAGCGTCACCAGCAGGAAGCGCTCGGGGCCGGCGATACCGAGCTTTGCAAACAGCTCGGCGCGGGTCAGCGGCGCCGCGCTATCCGCCAGATCGAGGCCGGGCGCGCCGACATTGAAGACGAGATCGGGCTGCTCGCCCATCCGGATCACGCGCTGGCGATAGGACTCGGCCGCGACGAAATGCAGGCAGGCCATCTTGGTGATGGCATGACGGATCGCGTCGTCGAAGGCGCCCGCGGTGATCTCGCCGCCATGGATATGCGCGATCGGAATGTTGAGAAGCGTCGCCGCGACCGCGGCGGCCAGCACCTCGTAACGGTCGCCGAGCACAACGAGGATGTCGGGTGCGAGCTTCGGCAGCTCCTCGGCAAAGCCGGTCACGCCGATGCCGGTGCCGCGGGCGACGGTCTCGGCGCGGTCGTCGTCGAGCGCGAGATCGATTTTCGCGGCGATCGGAAAGCCGTCGGCCTCGATCGCTCGCCAGGTCTCGCCGAAGCGTGGCACCAGATGCGTACCGCATGCGATCACGCTTAGTGCGACGTCGTCGGCCGCCTTGAGCCGCGTCAGGATGCCCCGCAGCAGGCCGTAGTCGGCGCGCGAGCCCGTGACGACAGCGATGCGGCGGCGTGCGCTCATGCCTGCTGCCGCCAGGGTGACGCGTCGAGCATGCCGTGCTCGATGACATAGGACGCATAGGCGAGATCAGCCGCACTCTCAATCTCGATCGAATGCATGCGGTCCATCATGATGCCGTAGCTCGCGGGCGGATCGGCGTAGATCTTGCGATGCTTGCGCATCGCGTCCCAGCCGACGAGATAGAGCGCGCCGTTCATGGTGACTTCGATCGCCTGGTCCTGCCGCCGCTGCGCCGTGGTCGTCAGCATCTTCTCGACGATGCCGCCGATCGAGCCGTACTTGCCAAGCGTGCCGACGAAGATCGAGGAGACCTCGGTCTCGCGCATGCCGACCACGAGGCTCGCCTTGCGCGCCGCGAACAGTTCGACGGCCTCGTCGAAGTGCTTAGGTGCTGCGAAGGGCGAAGAGGGTTCCAGCAGCATGATGGCGTCGTAGCGCCGCTTCTCATGCGTCTCGATCCAGTCCATGGCATGCAGCACCACGTCGTTGGAGGAGGCGGTGTCGCTGGCAAGCTCGGCCGGTCGCTCGAACGGCACCTCGGCGCCATGCCGCTTTGCCTCGGCCCGGATCTCCGCGCTGTCGCTGGAAACGATCAGGCGGGTGCAGTAGCGGGACTGCCGGGCCGCAATTGCCTTGTAGCCGGTCAGGCTGAGGCCACCGATCTCGCGCAAATTCTTGCCGGGCAAGCCTTTGGATCCGCCGCGGCCGACCAGCAGGAACAAAATCTCAGGCGAATTCGTCATCTGTTCTTCGCAATCCCGTTGCCAGCGCCGTTCGGGAATCGGCGTCATTCGTCGTCCTTTCGGGGCCTTTGGGGAAACGCCGCAAGCTGCCCGCTTGCGTTGCTTTTACCAGTGTACTCGACTAAGACAACCGCTTGATTGGCGAGGCGATTTTGCCTTGCCCCAGCAACGAAAGCCCATGCATCGCCGAACCCTGATCATTGCTGAGGCTGGCGTCAACCACAACGGCGATCGCGACCGCGCGCTTGCGCTGGTGGACGCGGCTGCGATGGCCGGGGCCGACGTCGTCAAGTTCCAGTCGTTCCGCGCCGACAAGCTTGCGACCGCCGAGGCGGCGAAGGCGAGCTATCAGCAGGCGGCCACCGGTAATGCGCAATCGCAGCTCGACATGCTGCGCGCGCTCGAGCTGAGCGAGGACGACGAGGCGCGCATAGCCGCCGCCTGCGCGGCGTCCAACATCACCTACATGTCGACGCCGTTCGACGCCGACAGCGCCACGCATCTGGTGCGCCGCATCGGCGTTTCCGCGCTGAAGGTCGGCTCGGGCGACCTCACCAATGCGCCGCTGCTGCTGCATCTTTCGCGCTTCCGCCTGCCGATCATTCTGTCGACAGGCATGGGCACGCTTGCCGAGGTGGAGCAGGCACTCGGCGTCATCGCCTTCGGCTATCTCAGCGATGCGACGGCAAGGCCGGCGCCTGGCGACTTCGCGAAACTCCTGCTCGATCGCGAGACGTGGACGGAGCTGCGCGCCAAGGTGACGCTCCTGCATTGCACGACCGAATACCCGGCCGATCCGCAATCGATCAATCTGCGCGCGATGGGGACGCTGCGCGATGCGTTCGGCCTCCCCGTCGGCTTCTCCGATCACAGCCGCGGCATCCACATCGCAGCGGCCGCCGTGGCGCTCGGGGCTGGCGTGATCGAGAAGCATCTGACCCTCGACCGAAACCTGCCGGGACCGGACCACCGCGCCTCGATCGAGCCGTATGAGATGGCGGCGATGATTGCCTCGATCCGCGATGTCGAGGCCGCGCTCGGCGACGGGCGCAAGGTGCCCGCGCCGGAGGAGATCCCGAACCGTGCGGTGGCGCGGCGCAGCCTCGTGGCGCTTGCCCCCGTGCGCGCCGGCGAGCGCTTCACGGAAGCCAATCTTGGCGTAAAGCGGCCCGGCAACGGCGTCGCGCCGATCGAATATTGGAATTGGCTCGGCAAGACCGCGCATCGCAATTACGCGGCCAACGAGGCGCTGGAGCCATGAGCCTGATCGTGCTCTGCGCGGGCGGTCACGCCCGCGTCGTCATCGAGGCCTTGCTGAGCCGCGGCATCCGTCCCGACGGCGTGATTGATCGCGACGCAGCGCGTGTGGGCGAAAAGCTGGGCGGTATTCCGATCACGGGATCCGACGACGACATCCTGAAGATGAGCGCTGAGAAGGTCGAGCTCGTCAATGGTCTGGGAAATCGCGCCTCGCGCAGCGATTCGGGGCTGTCGGGGCGGCGCGCCTTGTTTGGCAGGTTTGCCGCGCTGGGCTACAAATTTCCAGTGATCTCGCATGTATCGGCGGTGATCGCCTCCGATGCAAAGCTCGGCGACGGTGCGCAGGTGATGGCCGGCGCCGTCATTCAACCGGCGGCGCGGATCGGGCAGAACGTCCTGGTCAACACGCGCGCGGTGGTGGAGCATGACTGCGTCGTGGGCGATCACGCGCATGTCGCGCCGGGGGCGGTGCTGTGCGGTGGGGTGTCGATCGGCGAGAGCGCGCATGTTGGCGCGGGCGCCGTGGTGTTGGTCGGCGTCAATGTTGGCGCCGGAGCTATCGTTGCCGCGGGCGCGGTGGTTGCAAGGGATGTCACGGCCGGCGGGTTTGCCGGCGGCGTCAGGGATTAGTCTGTCATGAAGGGTGCGTTTGTCGTCAATGAAGATACGCCGTTGATCGAGACGCTGCGGCGCATCGATCAGGGCACGCTGCAACTCGCCATCGTTGAGCGCGACAGCCGGATCGTCGGCACCGTCACCGATGGTGACGTGCGGCGCGCGCTGCTCGGCGGAATTGGCCTCGACGCCTCCGTCGACCTCGTGATGAACCGCTCGCCGATCACGGCGCCCGTCAGCATCTCGAATCCGGCCGCCCTCAATCTGATGCGCAAGCATTCGATCCACCAGCTTCCGCTGGTCGATGCGGACGGGCGGGTGATCGAGGTCAAGCTGATCGACGACCTCGCGCTTGCGCAGCAATCCGATCACTGGGTCGTGCTGATGGCCGGCGGCCTCGGTTCGCGGCTGAAGCCGCTCACCGACGAGATTCCGAAGCCGCTAATTCGCGTCGGCGACAAACCGATCCTGGAGACCGTGCTCGGCGGTTTCGTGAAGGCGGGCTTCGGCAAGTTCTTCATCTCGGTCAACTACAAGGCCGAGATGATCCGGGAGTATTTCGGCGACGGCTCGGCCTGGGGCGTCGAGATCGACTACCTCCAGGAGAACGCCCGTCTCGGCACTGCCGGCGCGCTGTCGCTGTTGCCGGAGCGGCCCAGGCAGCCGTTCTTCGTCATGAACGGCGATCTGCTGACGACGGTGAATTTCGAGCAGATGCTGAAATATCATCGCGAGCACCAGGCCTTCTCCACCGTCTGCGTGCGCGAGCATTCGGTGACGGTACCGTTCGGCGTGATCGACTTCGACGATCATCGCCTGCTCGGCATTCGCGAGAAGCCGACCCAGAAATTCTTCGTCAATGCCGGCGTCTATTTGCTCGATCCCGGTGTGCTCGACCATCTCGACGCCAATGAAGCCGTGGACATGCCGACGCTGATCGAGCGCACCATCGCCAAGGACAAGCCGTCGGTCGTGTTTCCCTTGCGGGAATACTGGATCGACGTCGGCCGGCTCGACGACCTCCAGCGCGCGTCCGACGAGTTCCAGAGGATCTTTGGATGAGCACCGAACGTTCGCTCCGGGAGCTGATGTCGCTCGACGGGCGCGTCGCTGTTGTCACCGGCGGCGCAGGCCATATCGGCCGCGCGATCGCGGGCGGCCTTGCCGAACTCGGTGCCAACATCGCGCTGGTGGACATCGCTGCGCCCGCCGGCACGGAGGCCGCCGCGAAGCTTACGGCAAGTCATTCGGTCAAGGTCGCGATGTTCGACTGCGATTTCGAGCAAAGCGCGGCGGTGAAGGATCTGCCGCGGCGGGTGCGCGAGGCGTTTGGTGGTATCGACATCATCGTCAATTGCGCGGCCTTCGTCGGCACCAGCGGGCTCGAGGGCTGGGCGGTGCCGTTCGAGCAGCAATCGGACGCGACCTGGCGGCGGGCGATCGAGGTCAACCTCACCGCGCCCTTCGTGCTGATCCAGGCTGCGGCAGAGGATCTCGGCAAGTCCGGCCATGGCAGCGTGATCAATATTTCCTCGATCTACGGGCTCGCGGGGCCGGATTGGCGGCTCTACGAGGGGACGGCGCTGGGGAACCCGGCGGCTTATGCCGCGAGCAAGGGCGGGCTGATCCAGATGACGCGCTGGCTTGCCACCACCATGGCGCCAAAGGTGCGCGTCAATTCGGTGGCGCCGGGGGGCGTCTTCAGGGCCACGCCGGAGCCGTTTTTGAGCCGCTATGTAGCCCGGACGCCGCTTGCCCGCATGGCACGCGAGGACGATATGAAGGGCGCTGTGGCCTACCTCGCGAGCGACCTAGCAGCCTATGTGACGGGCCAGTGCATTGCGGTCGACGGGGGGTGGACGGCGTGGTAAGCCAACGGCAAATCATGCAATTGCAGGAATCTCCGAAATGTTGAGCTGTAGCAAGTGCTTATTGCCGGAAACGGCAGAGGCCACGTCGTTCGACGACTCTGGTTCGTGCAGCGTCTGCGCCCAGATCGAGGTCCGTGACACCCAGATCAATTGGGACGAGCGCCACGCTCAGATGCTCGAATTGGTATCGAAATACCGCGACAAGGGGCTGTACGACTGCATCGTGCCCTATTCGGGCGGCAAGGACAGCGTTTTCCAGCTCTGGTACGTCGTCAAGACGCTTGGTCTGAAGCCGTTGGTTGTGCGCTTCGACCATTGGTTCTATCGTCCGCTGATCGAAGAGAACAATACCAGCGTGTTCAAGCAGCTCGGTGTCGACGTGCTGAACTTCACGCCGAATTGGCATGTCGTGCGTGAGCTGATGCTGGAATCGCTGAAGCGCCGCGGCGATTTCTGCTGGCACTGCCATACCGGCATCTACGCCCACACCATGCAGATCGCGATCCGCTACGAGACGCCGCTGCTGTTCTGGGGCGAGAGTTTGGCCGAATACCAGTCATTCTATTCCTACGACGAGATGGAAGAGGTCGACGAGAAGCGCTTCAACCGCGCGATGAATCTCGGCATCACCGCCGACGACATGTACGAGTTTCTGGGGGGCCGCGTTGCCAAGCGCGACCTGTATCCGTTCGTCTATCCGCCGCGCAAGGAATTGATGCGGATCAAGTGCCGTTCGATCTGTCTCGGCAGCTACATCAAGTGGGACACCAAGAAGCACGTTGAGATCATCAAGCGCGAGCTCGGCTGGAAAGGCCAGGAGGTCGAGGGCATTCCGCCGGAGTACGATTACGAGAAGATCGAGTGCTTTTTCCAGGGCGTGCGCGACTACCTCAAGTACATCAAGCGCGGCATGGGCCGGACCAACCATCTCGCCAATATCGACATCCGTAACAAGCGCATGACCCGCGAGCAGGGCGAAGCGCTGGTGCGCGAGTTCGATGGCAAGCGGCCGCCGAGCCTCGATCTGTTCCTCGACTATCTCCAACTCACCGAGGAGCAGTTCCTGGGGATTGCGATCAAGCACGAGGTCAGCCCTTGGCAGTTCTCGCCGAACACGGTCGAGCCGGGACGCCGCATGCCGGACATGGACAAGTGGAACAACACGCAAGTGCCGTGGCCGAACCATCCCGGCGTCGAGATCGGCGGCGGCAAGGGCTAGGCGAGGATTGACGGGCGGCGCGTCGAAACGCCGGGGAGCAGGCGATGTCAGGCGTAGCGATCGTCGATTACGGCATCAACAATGTGCGCTCGGTGAAGAACGCCGTCGAATATTGCGGCTTCGATCCGGTCGTGACCCCTGACGCCGCTGCGATTGCGGATGCTTCCCACGTCATCCTCCCCGGCGTCGGTGCGTTCGGCGATGCGATGAGCAACATCCGCGCCCGTGGCATCGACGAGATGCTGGAGCGCCACGTCCGCGAGAAGGGCAAGCCCTTCCTAGCCGTGTGCCTCGGGATGCAGCTGCTCGCCAACACGTCCGAGGAGCATGTCGACGACGGCGTCGCGCATCGTGGGCTCGGCTGGTTCGATGCCGACGTCCTGCGGCTGATGCCGAACGATCCCGCTTTGAAGATCCCGCATATGGGCTGGAACATGGTGGCGAAGGAGCGCGACCATCCGATCCTTGCCAACATCCGCGAGAGCAATCTGGCCTTCTATTTCGTGCACTCCTTCGCGATGCGTTGCAGGGATGCAGGCGATGTGGTCGGCTTCGCCCAGTACGGCCAATCGGTGACCGCAATCATCGCACGGGACAATATCGCCGCCACGCAGTTCCATCCCGAGAAGAGCCAGGACACCGGGATCGAGCTGATGAGCAATTTCCTGCGCTGGAATCCCTGAAGTTCTCGCGATGTTGAAGAAGCGCCTGATCCCGAAATTTCTGCTGCGCGACGGCAGACTCGTCAAATATGTCCGCTTCTTCGAGAACGAGCGCGCCGCCGGCAATCCTGTGACGACCGCTAAAGTCTACAACGACTACGGTGTCGACGAGTTGATCGTGCTCGACATCGTGCCGAGCGCGGCCTCGCGCGGCCGCGTGGTCGACATCATCGAACGGATGTCGGAAGAGATTTTCATGCCCTTCACGGTGGGCGGCGGGGTCAAGACGCTCGACGACGTCAACATGCTGCTCCGCGCCGGCGCCGACAAGGTGTCGGTGAATTCGGAGGCCGTGCGGCGCCCGGAGTTCTTGCGCGAGGCAGCACGCACATTCGGCGACCAGTGCATGACGGTGTCGATCGACTACAAGCGGATCAGCCCCAACCACGCCAGCGTATTTATCGACGGAGGCCGCGAGCATGTCGCGCTCGATCCGATCGAATGGGCGCAGCGCTGCGAAGACCTGCACTGTGGCGAAGTGCTGTTCGGCTCGATCGACCGCGATGGCACCATGAGTGGTTACGATCTCGAACTGATCCACAAGGCGGCAAGCGTCTTGAGCGTGCCGCTGATCGTCTCCGGCGGCTGCGGTTCGCTCCAGCATGCGATCGACGCACTCGAGGCTGGAGCTTCGGCGGTGGCGATCTCCTCGATGTTCCTCTTTACCGATCACAGCCCGATAAAGTTGCGTAGTCATCTGTTCTCGCGCGGTCTCGACGTGCGCGCTAGCTTCTCGAGCAGGAATTAGCACCGTGCAGCTTTCCCTGGCCCGTACCGATCTTGCGATCTATGTGCGAAAGCAGTTCGAGAACCTATTTCCTGATCGCGCAGATCTCGGCGACCTCCCGAAATTCGTCGAACTTGCACTCGGCCGGGTCGACCATTGCTTTTCGCGGCTGCGGCTGAAAGGGTTCTTTGCGAACGGCGAGGCTCGATTCTCGCACTGGCACTCCGACCAGTATGCGATCTTCCTCTATTTCCTTGCCAATTCAGCTTTTCGCGAATGGCCAGGCCACCCCATCGCGGACAAGGCCTACGCAATGAACAAGGCGCTGCACGCGCTCGACGCGTTCTACGAGGTGGAGCTGCCTGACGTGTTCGCGGTCCAGCATCCGGTGGGCACCGTACTCGGCCGCGCCAGCTATTCGGACTATTTTATCTGCTACCACAATTGCACGGTGGGTGCGAACCTCGACAATGACTACCCGTCGTTCGGCCGCGGCATCGTGATGTACGGCGGCAGCCGCGTCATCGGCAAGACGGCCGTGGGCGATAACTCCTTCGTCTCGACGGGTGCAATCGTGATTGACGGCGGCACGCTTGCTGCCGATAGCGTCTTGCACGGGATCTATCCGAAGGCAGCGCGCTCGCCGACGTCGCGCAACGTGGTGCGCGATATTTTCGGAATGACGACCTGATCAGGTCAGCCGCTTGAATCCGGAGTGAGCGACGGGGCCACGCAACAACTGCTTGACCGCCTTCTGGTCAACGGCGGTGCGGAGCTCGCGGAATACCTCGGACACCGTTTCCAGGTAACGATCGACATGAGCGTCGGTGTGCGACCACATCGCGTAGAACGAGCCGGTTGCGAGGATGCCGCGGTCCAGCATCATCTGCGTGAACAGCGTGCGCACCCCCTGGGCGTCGGGCAGGTCAAAGGCGAAATGGCCGAGCGGCGAGATGCCGGAGACGTGCAGCGGTAGGCCGGCGGCCTGCGACGCGTCGGTCCAGCCCTTCTGGACGCGCTTACCGATCCGCATCAGGTGCCGCGCGACGTTCTGCTCGCGATGTTTGCGCAAGGTGGCAAGTGCCGCGACCGGGCCGACGCGCTCGGTCCATGCCGTCGAGCTGACGAAAGTCTCCTGCGCGGCGTCCATCACCGAGGCGCGGCCAACGATCGCGGCCATCGGAAAGCCGTTGGCGATAGCCTTGGCAAACACGGCTATGTCAGGATCGACGCCGTAAGCGAGATGCGCGCCGCCGGAATTGATGCGGAAGCCCGACGTCACCTCGTCGAAGATCAGCGCGGCGCTGCAGCGGTCGGCGAGTGTACGAATGCCCTTGATGAAGGATGGCTCGGGCTCACTAGAGCGCACCGGCTCCATCACGATTGCGGCGAGCCGCTCGCCATGGGCGACGACGATCGCCTCGATCTCGTCGAGCTTGTTGAAGTGGAACGGGTGCATCAGGCCGGCGAGGCCGCGCGGCACACCCTTGGTATCGAGGCCCGGCAGCAGATGTCCGTCGAGTGCGGTGGTCTCGCCGAGATTGGCGCTGAGGTACCAGTCGTGCCAGCCGTGATAGCCGCAGAACGCCACCATGTCGCGGCCGGTCGCGGCGCGAGCGATGCGCACCGCGATCGCCATGGCCTCGCCGCCGGCGCGTCCGAACCGCACCATGTCGGCCCAGGGATGCAGCTCGACCAGGAGTTCTGCAAGCTCAATATCCTCGGCGCAGTTCAAGGTCGACATCGAGCCCAGGTCGATCGCGGATTTCACCGCAGCATCGACGTCGGGATCGGCAAAACCCAGGATGGTGGCGCCGATGCCGCAATAGCTCATGTCGAGATAGGTCTTTCCGTCCAGATCGACAACTTCCGCGCCCTTGGCCGATTTGAAATAGGTCGGCCATTGACCGGGCAGGAACATCTCCGGACGCTTCGATAGCAACTGGGTGCCACCGGGCATAACGGCGCGGGCACGCTCGTAGAGCGCTTGAGCGGAATTAGACATTGCGCTTCTCCAATACGGTCGTGCAACCTAGGTCGATACCTCAAAGCGACACCAGCTTGCAAGGAGCTCTGGTGCCTTGGCAGAAAGGGCCCGTTGCAACGGTGAGGTGGCGCAAGCCGGGCAGATGAAGAGCGACTCAAAATCCGATCGCCGCAGTCGTCAGACCATCGATCCGCGGCCAGGACCGCGTTGTGGCCGCAGCGATAGCCGGCGTAGTAAGCGAGGACGTCGCGCAAGCCCATTGCGCGCATCTGCCGAGAGTGATCCTCACCGGGCAACCGTCAGCGGAGTCTGATCGTTTGCAAGAGTGGAGGTCAGCGGCATTTGATGAGCTCGCGATCTCGTCGGCGGAAAGCTGTTAGTTCCCCGGCAATCCCATAGCGCATCGTTGCGGATGCTGCGGCCCATTCACGGGCAGTGCGCTTCGTCTCGCGAAGCTCGACCGCTATCCTCGGACGGCGCGCGCTTCGACGGTGCCCTCAACGCGCTTAGCTTCCTCTCATCAGTCAACGGCCGGTGTTGGTGCGAGGACATTGGGAGTGCGCATCTCGAAACACCAACATGGTTGGGACATAGGAGTACTGCGTCAGCAGTTGATTGTGGTGCCCAAATACCAGTTTCCGCGAACTCGGTTCACGTCTCAGGGGCCGATGTTCCTGAAATGTTCTTGTAATTTTGATCGTTAAAGGCCACTCGATCCGTCGGATTTTGTTGCTCTGGGAGTAGACCGGAACTTGCTGTTGAGGCCGCCCAAGCGGTCGTCAGCGCCAATTGAGAGCGGTGGAGGGCAGCTGAACCGGAATGACATCCTGCGGCATTATTTGGGCGGTCCGCGAGGCTAAAGTCTGCACTAATCCATGCCCTCCAACCCTCTCGATTTTACGGAGGAAGTGTGTTCTTAGAAACAGTCTCCAGCTGGAGTCGCGGAACTGGCGACTGCCTTCAACCCCTGAATGATGGGCCGACCTATGTTCGTAAAGAATTGCCGCATGTGCGCGAGCGAGCGTCTCGCGCTCTTTCTCGATTTGGGAGAGATGCCGCCGGCCGATCAGTTCCTGCACAAGCACCAGCTCAGCGAGCACCGGGATGCGTACCCACTGCAGGTCGCGGTCTGCGAAGAGTGCGGGCTGATCCAGCTCAACTATGTAGTGCCGCCCGAGATTCTCTACTGCGACGACTATCCCTACGAATCCTCGACCACCACGGCCGGCCGCCGGCATTGGGGGGAGTTTGCTCGCACCACGACGCGCCTGCTCGGGCTGACCAAGGATGATCTGGTCGTCGATATCGGCAGCAATGTCGGCGTGCTCCTGCAGATGTTCAAGGAGCAGGGCACCAAGGTGCTCGGCGTCGACCCGGCCGCCAACATCGCGGAGATCGCCAACAAAAACGGCATCGAGACCGTCGCCGCGTTCTTCAACAGCGAAAGCGCCAAGAAGGTCGTTGCCAGCAAGGGGCAGGCCTCGGTCATTACCGGAACCAACGTCTTCGCTCATGTCGGCGATCTGCATGATCTGATGCAGGCCGTTTCCATCCTGCTCGCCGAGCGTGGCACCTTCATCATCGAGGCTCCCTATTTCCTCGAACTGCTGCACAGCCTCGAGTACGACACTATTTATCACGAGCACCTGTCCTATCTGTCGGTGAAGCCGCTGGTGCGGTTCTTCAAACAGTTCGGCATGGAGATATTCGACGTGCAACTGCGCGACATCCATGGCGGTTCGATCCGCCTGTTCGTGCGCAAGATCGGCGTCTCGACCAGCCCGGTCGCTCCGATCGTCGAACAGATGCTGGCCAATGAAGAGCGCGAGAAAATCTACGAGCTGGATACCTTGCGGAAGTTCGCGCAGGGCGTCGCCAACAACCGCCTGGCGCTTCGGGCGATGCTGACCGGCCTCAAGCAAAGCGGTAGCAAGATCGTCGCCGTGAGTGCGCCGGCAAAGGGAATGACCCTGCTGAATTATTGCGGACTGGGCAGCGATTTCCTCGACTTCGTCACCGAGAAGTCCAGGCTGAAGCTCGGCCGTTACACGCCGGGGATGAACATTGAAGTCGTTCCGGACGATATGTTACTGAAGCACCAGCCTGATTATGCGCTTCTGCTGGCCTGGAATTTTGCCGAAGAGATCATGAACAACCTGAAGGAGTTTTCGGATCGGGGCGGCAAGTTCATCATCCCGATTCCGACGCCCAGGATCGTCGGCTGACATCTTTCCAACTAGTTCCTGCCAGGCAACTCAACTTGCCATCGGCAGCAGGGAGTCATGAGATGAATTTAAAAAAGCTTCCAATTTCCTTTGCGGATACGCGCGGGGAAATCATCGACGTGCTGCAGCGGGAACCCATCGAGTACGCGACCATCATTCACAGCCGGAAGCACGCGGTTCGCGCCAACCACTATCACAAGGAGACGTGGCAGTGGCTGTACGTACTGTCGGGGAAGCTTCGCACCGTTTCGCAAATGCCGGACCAGGCGCCAGTCGAGGCGATCATGGGGCCTAACGATCTCATCCTTAGTGTTCCCCACGAGCGGCACGCTTTTGAGGCGCTGGAAGACACGACGTTTCTGGTGCTGACCCGCGGCCCGCGCGGCGGCGAGGACTACGAGAAGGACACCTTTCGTCTCGACGTCCCCCTGATCGCACCGAGGTCGTAATGGAAGCGGCCCCGTTCATTCCGGTCTCCGAGCCCCTGATCGGAGACAACACGGCTCCCCTTGTCAACGAGTGCATCGAAACCGGCTGGGTTTCTTCAGAAGGGCGCTTCATCCAGGAGTTCGAGCAGAAATTTTCGCAGTTTTGCGGCGTCGCGCACGGTGTGGCGGTCAGTAATGGCACCACGGCCCTTCAGGTCGCCATGAAGGCATTGAGTCTCGAGCCCGGCTCCGAGGTCATCATGCCGTCCTACACCATCATCTCCTGCGCTATCGCGATACTAGAGGCCGATTGCGTGCCGGTGCTGGTAGATTGCGATCCCGAAACCTGGTGCATGGATCTCGATCAGGTTGAAGCCGCGATCACGCGGCGGACACGCGCGATCATGCCGGTGCACATGTTCGGGCATCCCGTCGACATGCGTCGCGTCATGAAGCTTGCCGCCAAGCATGATCTGCGCATCATCGAGGACGCCGCGGAGGCCCACGGTGCGGAAGTCGAGGGCCGCCGTGTCGGGAGTTTCGGCGACATGGCCTGCTACAGCTTCTACGCCAACAAGATTGTGACCACAGGCGAGGGCGGGATGGTCGTCACCAGCAGTGACCACTATGCCGCCCGGCTGCGTTCCCTGCGCAATCTTTGCTTCCGCCCGGAGCGGCGGTTCTATCACACCGAAATCGGTCACAATTATCGCCTGACCAATCTGCAGGCTGCGATCGGCGTGGCTCAGGTCGACCGCGTCGAAGATCACATCCGGCGCAAGCGAAAGATGGCCGTCGCGTATCGTGAACGGCTGTCCGATCTGGCGCAGATCACGTTACCGATCGAGCGGGAATGGGCAAAGAACGTCTACTGGATGTATTGCCTGATCCTCGTCGATGACGTTGGCTTTGACGCCGTCGAGTTCGCGAAGCGCCTGCGTGCAAAGGGGATCGACACACGGCCGCTTTTCCTCGGCATGCACGAGCAACCGGTCCTGCGCGAACGAGGCCTTTTTGTCGGAAGCAGCTATCCGGTGACGGAGCGGCTGGCGCGCCGCGGCCTGTATGTTCCCTCCGGACTTGGCTTGACCGAAGCGCAGATCGATCGCGTCAGCGCCGCGGTTCGTGAGGTTCTTTCGTGACGGGCGTCTTCAACGACTCCTATGCGGCGACCTATGATACGGTCTACGCCGAAAAGAACTACGCCGCCGAATGCGAGGCGGTGGAGAACCTGATCGCGAAATTCAGGCGCGGCGAGATTAAGAAATTGCTCGATCTCGGCTGCGGAACCGGCAAGCATGCTGTGATCTTCGCAGGCGATGGCTTCGACGTAACCGGCGTCGATCAATCCGAAGCGATGGTGGCGCGCGCACGCCACCGCGCATCGCACATGAAACTCGGTGCCAATCCGGAATTTCTTTCCGGCGATATCAGGAATTTCTCGGGCAAATCACCGTTTGACGCGGCGCTGATGAATTTCAACGTCATCGGCTATATGAGCAGCAATGACGATGCCCTGGACGCGCTCGGCGCGGCGCGGAAGAATCTGCGACAGGACGGATTGCTGATCGCAGACTTCTGGTATGGGCCGGCCGTGGTCGTGGATCCGCCGGGTGAGAACACCCGAAGGTTCGAGACTGGCGACGCGGTCGTCGTTAGGTCCTCTTCAGGCCTGCATCTGCCTGACAGCCAGCGCTGCGAAATCACGGTCAAGGTCATGCGCCTGCAGGGCAACACTGTCCTCGGACAAGCAGAGGAAACCCACCAGGTTCGGTATTTTTTTCCGCTTGAGCTCGAGCTGATGCTTCGGGTCAGCGGATTTAAGTTGCTCGCGCTGACCGGTTTCCCGGACATCAATACGCCCGCGAGTTCGCGTAAATGGGCTGCGGCTATGGTCGCGGTCGCGGTCTGATGCTTTTGCCGAGCAGGCCATTTGGGAAGGCGACCTAATCTCTACTTGCCGCCAGGCGCCACTTACTCGTGCCTGCGGTAGACCTCGAACGTCCGCTCTCCGACTGCGAAGCTGGCCGTGAGCGCGAAATGCTTAGCCACGACGTCGCCGAATGGAATGCCGTCGCGCACGGTCCCGACAAGCGTGTCGCCATAGTCCTTGCGGCGCTCGATCAGCAGCGTCTGGTAGTCCTGGACCAGCGCGAGCCGCATGCTGGCCTCGCTCCAGAAGCCGGCTTCCCAGATCGCCGAATTGACCCTGTCGCGCTGCTCGTTCGTCAATCCGGGCTTGGGCTCACGTAAGACCGTGGGCAGGTATAGGGATCGCGGCTCGATCACGCCGCCGGCCAGCCAAACGGCTTGTGCGACCTCGACGCGATCGCTCAGGACAAAAACGCGGCCTGTTGGAGGGAGGCTCTGCCGCAACTGACGCGAAATGTCCGTTGCGGCTGTCCGCACTTTTTCGGTTTGCGGGCGCAACAGAGAAGGGAAAGAAGGAAAGACATGCATCACCGCGCCTGTGATGCAGAGGCCACCGAGCGCGACATAGACCAGTTGGCGACTGCGCCCAAGCCTGGATATCTCCCCAATTAGGGCCGCCGCGCCAAGCGCGCCAACGGGCAGAAAGTAGTTCGTGTAAGGAATAATGCAGTCGACGCAGTAAGACAGCGACAGCATGTAATGCAGGATGGCGGTGATCCAAAAATAAGCCAGGATCAGGTCGATCGGTTTCAGTCGACGCCCCTCGCTCGAGCGGCTGGCTGAAACAATCCGCAGCCCGATCATCGCCAGCGTGATCACCGACACAACAAAATACGGTCGAAAAAAATATGAGTTGAAATAGACCGGGATTTCACGGAGCCGCACCACAGGGTCCAGCGGTGACACCGTAAGCGGCAGGATGTTGGAGGTTGGAGCCGCCGGCACCCCCAGCGCCATGGCAATCTGCGCCAACCCCGGCGTGTCCAGAACGACATCCACCAAACCACGTCCGAATATCCAGAGTGTTGCCATGGATGCGGCGAGGAACGTCAGAAAGCCGATCGTGAAGCACTGCAGCTTGCGCCTGGGTTCGATCAGGAGGGCCCAGCCGGTCGGGATCATGGCAAACGGCAGCATGTCGGGCCGAGCGAACAACAACGCCCAAAGAATACCGCCGGCAATCGCATAGGCGATCCGTCGTGCGTTCGCAGCGAGCAGGATATGGATCATCGCCAGCGACAGACAACTCACCATCGCATAGGGCGTAGCGGTAGCAAAATAAGTCAGGGTTACGGGATAGCCCACGACGAGGATGGCCGGGCCGACACCGGCAAGGCGAGAACGGCCGATCCGCGCGCCGGCCAGGTAAACCAACACCAGGCACCCGATTGCGAACAGGATCATCAGCGCGCGGCCGGGCAGATAACCGGTGCCGAACAAGCGCTCCATCGAACCGACGGTGTAGAATGGCAGCGGCATGTACCAGGTCGGATCCAGCGCGGAATAGGGTGCGATCTGACCGGTAAGGTACCAGTAGCCCTTCATCAGGTACTTGCCCTCGTCCATCCAGGTGTCGAGCGTAAGGGCGTTGAATACGAGCTGACCGATTGCAAACAGCAGACAAGCCAGCAGCATCCAGCAGGCGAGACGATTGTTGGCTTCTCCGACAATATCGCCGGCCGGATGCGATGCTCGGTCGTGTGCCTGCATCGTCAAATCGTCGCAGCTGGAAGGTCGACAGACGGTCTTAGGCGCGAGATCATGATGGATTCGATATTCCGTCCGTGGCAGATGGCGCAGGCACCGCGTCCCGAGCGTGCAAGCGATGCCATTCGAGAATACTTCCGATGACCGCAAGTAGGCAAGTGACGGCCACGACAAGGGTCGCAAGCGCCAGTGCATCGACCATTGAAACATCTTGCAGACGGAGCAGTGCCACAAGCGCACCTCCCGCAGTTATCTGGCCGACTGTGATCGGAATGAGCCCCGCAATGCTTACCAGTCCGGCGATCCAGCACCAATCGGCGAAGTCGATTTTGATACCGATACCGACCGCCAGAACAATGAATGTCAGAACGTTGACGATGTGCACCAGCGCCCCGATCGATACGCCCATCACCACCCGCCACCACTGACTGACCGCCACATGCCATTGCCGAATAGCGTTCCGCAATTCCCTGGCGAGTGCGACCGAATAGCCGTTCGTCGAACCTTCGATCCACGTCACAACGCGTTCGGCCCAACGGAAGACGGCGTCGTGACGCAGCGCAATCAAGGTCCCGATCAGCAAGACCAGGCTCGCCAGCGCAATGTGCTGAAGTCTCGGTGGGTAGTGACTGGAGGACATCCCAAAGCCGATCACCGAGACAGACAGCATCCCGATGAAGGATGTCAGCCGGTCGGTGAGGACCGAGACCGCCGCACCGCTGACGTTACCCGAACCGCGGGAAATCAGGTAAATCTTGGCGGCTTCTCCGCTGGCCTGTCCGAGAAAGAAAAAGCTGTAGAACTGACCGATAAGGGCGGCCTTGAAGAGGTCCACCACCCTCAGCGCAGGGATAACAAGCTGCCATTTGACCGCATTCAAGCCGACGGCAAGCATGGATAGCACGAAGGCCGCTGCGTCGCAGGCAAAGCTCGAGCGAACCACATCCGCATAAATTTCCCTGACATCGCTGAGGCAGACGACGAGCCCTATGGCGACCGGGATGATCAAAAATTTCAGGATCGATAACAACCTTCGCATCAATGATTCGGCCTTTGAGATGGATTCCGCCGCGGCTTGAGGGCGCGCATCGAGCTTCAATCCGATCAGCGTTCGAGCCGCACCAGCAGCGTTCTTACGCGCCGCGTAATGAGGGCGATGATCGTGGCGGTAAGCAAAAGCGCCACCAGCGGAAACCCAAGCGGTACGCCTGAGGACCCATCATTGAGCAGGGAGGCCCTGCCGGTCGCGCCAAGAAAGGAAAACAGGAATACCTGCGGGGCGCTGAAGACAAAGGTCGCGATCGAATAACTGACGAGGTCGATCTTTGTCAGTCCGAACAGATAATTCTGCAATGCGCTGGGAACGGGTGCCCCGAGGCGCGAAAGAGCAATGATGCGCCAGCCCTCTTCGTCCACGGCCTGCGCGACAACCTTGAGCGTCGGCCTCGTCTCCAGCTTTCGGCGGAACCAGTTTGCAGCGATGTATCGCGACGAACAGAACGCAAGGATCCCGCCGACGGTCCCGCTCAGCAGAATGATTGGAGCAGCTGCCATCCCGAACGCCACGCCCGCCACAATGATCAGCACGGTGCGAGGAAAGACTACGAAGGCGGTCAACAGAAATACCAGGCAAAGTGCCGCCGCGGAAACCGGCGTCAAACTACCAAAATGCTGAAGCCAATTGCTGAGCGCTTCCGTCATCAGACCAGTAGTAGCCCGGATCCTTCGCGGCCCGTGATGGGTGCTGGAGCCATTGCCGCCGATTTCCAACAACCCATGTATTCTCGCACCAACAGGGCTTATTGCAGCCTGACCTGAACCGGCCCAAACGGAAAGCGCACTAATACGAGCGATCCTCTAGCAAATCAAAATAGCCTTGGCTATAGGCGCCTTCAGGACGATGGGGGGCAGGCTAAAACCAGGCAAATTTGCCTGAGACGCGAGCCCCAGGGCCACTAGGTGATGCGTTCCGGCCACGGACGGCTGAGTCGCTATTTGGAGCCGCGCGGTACTTCCCTCTGTGGTCAGATTAGGATAGGCCAAGTCCCTTGGGGCGTCCCCGCAAGGGGAAATGGTGTTGACAGCCCGGAAGGCGCAGACGGCCTCCTGTCACCGCGATGCCTCGGCTTTCATTCTTTCGCAAAAAGCGAACATGGATCTGCTCAGGTATCCTGGTTCGCCAAACCAGATGCTTTCGATCTCGACTACCGTTCTGAGGGACAAAGATGACGAGCAATGTTGAGGTGTCCGTTGAGCCACGGCTGAGCGTCGTCATCGCGGTCATGAATGAGGAGAATAACCTCGCTGCGCTCATCGACGAGATCAACGGCGTCTGCGATGCGCGCGGCTGGGTGCGCGAGATCATCGTGGTCGACGACGGCTCGACCGACAACAGCGCGCGCGTCGCCGGTTCGATGGCGAACGTCACGGTGTTCCGCTTTCGGCGCAATTTTGGACAGACCGCCGCCTTCGACGCCGGCTGCCACGCCGCCCAGTACGAATACGTGATCACCATGGATGGCGACGGGCAGAACGACCCCGCCGACATTCCCAATTTGATTGCGCATCTGGAGGCCAACAATTTGGACGTTGTCTCGGGCTGGCGCGTCCACCGGCAGGATACATTTGGCAAGCGCTTCGTCTCGCGCGGCGCAAACCTGCTGCGCAAGGTGTTTCTCAACGACACCATTCACGACAGCGGTTGTTCGTTGAAGGTCTACCGGCGTGAGTGCTTCGACAACGTCCATCTGTACGGTGAAATGCACCGGTTCATCCCGGCGCTGCTTGAAATGCGGGGGTTCTCCGTCGGAGAGCTGCCCGTCAATCACAGGCCGCGCCGGAGCGGGACGTCGAAATATAACGCGGTCCGGACCATCAAGGGCCTCGCCGATATCGTGCTGCTCTGGTTCTGGCGCAGCTATTCGGTCAGGCCGATCCATCTGCTCGGCGGCATCGGCGTTCTGTTCTTCCTCATCGCGGCGATTTTCGGCTTGCGCACGGTCTGGCTGTTCGTCACCGACAGGAAGTTGTCGAGCACGCTGGAGCCGCTGCTGACTGTCTTCAGCTTCATCGCGGGGCTGCTGTTCGTGTCGCTGGGAATCCTGACCGACATCCTGATCAAGATCTACTATGCGATATCCGCTGAGCGCTATTATTCGGTTCGCGAGATCGTCAAGAACGGCGCGATTATGAAGGTGACCAGCGCCCCAAGCAAGCTGAGCGAAGTGCATTCCGGGCGCGCATCGACCGACGCCTCATGATTGCACCCGGCGCACAATCAATGACCCGCGACGTGTCGCCGGTATCGGCTTCGTTGAACCAGGTCGGCATCAGCGCATTTCCGTTGTCTATCGGACGCGACACTGGACGCGGCCTGGAACGGGTGATTGCGGAGTTGGTCACAGGCCTCGATGCCATTGGGCAGCCTTACGTCTTCCACGATCGCGGCATGCTCCTCACCGAAGCCGCGGTGCTTAGGCAGGCACCGAATTTCCTGTGGGATTTGCGCGGCGTCCAGCACGACGTCTGGTTCGGCGTCTATTCGGTGTCGTCGATCTTCATAATTCTGGCGCGCAAGCGCCCGGTCGTCACCGGGGTTTACGATCTCATTCCCTTTCTGGCGCGGGGTTACGACAATTTCCTGAAATACTCCATCAAGCGCCGCTGCATCGAATTCGCGTGCCGGCATAGCGACGGACTGATCGTGCCGTTTCCATCGACGGCCAAACAGGTGGTCGACATGTTCGGCGTGCCGGCGGATCGTATCGGCGTTATCCCGCTTGGCATCGACCACAGCAGATTCTGGTGTGATGCCGCGATTCCCAAGCGCAAATTCCGCATCGGGTTTTTGGGCGAAGCCAAGCGGGCGAAGGGTCTCGATGCCGCGATCCTCGCCTTTGCCGACGTTGCCAGGCAGAATCCGGATGCGTTCCTCGCAATCGCAAGCGGCGGCAATGAACTGGAAGAGATGAAGGATCTGGCGCGCAAGAACATTCCGCCGGATCGATATGAATTTGTCGGCTTCGTGCCCGAGGAGAACATGAGGCAGTTCTATTCTGAGTTGGATCTGTTCTTGTTTCCCTCCAGGTATGGATTCGGCCTGAGTGCGGTCGAGGCCATGGCGTGCGGAACGCCGGCAATCACCGGTCGTACGCTTGATTCGACGGAATTCTTTACCCACGAACTATCGTTAGTCGATCCTGACTCGCCCTCGGAACTGGCCGATCGGATCTCGCTGCTTCTGAATGACCGCGAGCGCTATGCCGAGCTGCGGCAATGGGGGCTGCAGCAGGTCCAATCGTTGTCGTGGACTCGCATGGCAGAAAAGTACGTGGAGTTCTGGAAGGAGATCCGCTCCCGATACACATCCCGACTTTAGTCTTCCGGCGGAAACTCACCGGCGCCCGCGAATACGGTACTTTGCGCGTCAGGAATTTTCGGCACTTCAAAGGTTTCGCATCATTGTCATCAACAAATTCAGTGTCGCCTAAAACAAAATCGAGCGATGTTTTGCGAATACTTGCAACGGTCGGGCTCCTCGCCGCGAATCTGGTGTCGATTGCCACCTATTTTTGGGCCCTCTCCCAATACCCAACTGCAGATCAGACCTCGACTTTGAAGCGGCTCGGTGCATTTCTCGCCGACGTGAGATCCATTCAGTTGAGCGATGGATCTCTTATCTCTAATCTTCTGATTGCCTACCCGGGAGAGTGGCTGAACTCGATCCTGAGCCGTTTGTATCAGCTCAACGATCTGATCGTCTGGGACATTCACTACACGCCGATCTTGCCGTTTGCGTTTTTTCAGGTCGTCGTTGCACTGGTCTTGATGGCTTATCTGGCCTCGCTCGTCGTGAGATTGGCCGGCGCGTCCGCCTGGAGCTCGAACGCTTTTCTGTTCACGCTGCTCGTCGTCATGAACTTTCCGATGCTCAAGGGCATCGCGAAGGTTCTCAAATACGACATTCTGTCTACATTATTTGCCGCCATCGCCATCCTTCACTACGTCGGATATCGCGCATTTGGGCGCAATGGCGTGGCCGTGATCGCGATATTTTGCGGCCTCGCCTATCTGGAGAAAGACACCTCGCTCTCGATCACGATCCTGATTTGCTGGCTCGAGCTGATGTTGATACCGCTCGTGGTGCCGGCGCCGCGCGAGGCGGCGGCCGCGGCGGGACGATTTTTGGTGATCTTCGGCCTGACCATTTTAGGAACGTGCGTGTTGCTGGTGCCAAAGATCTGGCTCAATCCGCTCCAGATGCGCTCAATCTTCGCCAGCGTGCCGCTGTATTTCGTCAATATCAAGCCGTCGATTGCGCTGCTGCCGCTCGTGGCCCTCTTGCTGATTTACCTGGGGCTGCCGGCGATCCGTAAGCGATGGCCGGCGCTAGTGCCGTCCAAGGTGCCGGCGCAAGTCGCCACGATATTCTTTTCAATCATTTCGCTGACTGTCGTGGCACTTGGCGTGTCGGCAATATTCTTCCAGCAGAATGTTCTGTTTGATCCGACAATCGTCGGCAACGACATCGACGTTGAAGCGCTTCGCGCGGAATCGATCTACGTGGCCAGGCCGATTGCCTACAGCGCCATCACGACGATGGATCACAGCGCCATGCTTCAGCATCTCAAGGAATTCTGGAGCATGGCGCGGGTCATCTTCTACACTTTGCCAGAGATCACCCTGGTGATGATCGTCGCCGCCGCGCCATTGTTCCTGTTTTTGGCGCGAAGAAATCGGTCCGTGCTTGATCGTCACGCGGTACCGCTAATCCTCGTTTTGTTCTTCCCGGTGGCGATGCTGAGCGCGTTTAGCTTCGCGGACCTGCCGTTCGAGCCGAAATACCTCGTTCTGGTAAGCCTGCTACTGACGATTTTCGGCGTCTATCCAATGTTGGTATGGTTCGAGAACATCAGCACCGCGACCACCGCTGCGGTACAGACAACTGTCGCCGCTCTGATGGTGCTGGTCGCACTGTCGGCAGCGCCGTCATATTTGCGATACAAGAACGTCGTGCGGGACCGGGCGCTGGACAATGCCGCTGCGCTAGACATGAATCGCTACATCTGGTGGACGTGGCCGGGATGGGGCGAGACGGCTTACCCAATGAGCAGGTACGTCGAACAGAACGCTACGACCAAGCCCGTGACTATCGCGTTTGATTACTGGGCGCCGTTCTATCGCGCACCGGGATTGACCTGGCTGGAAGCTGATTTTGCGAAATGTCAGTCAATGGATGATCTGAAGAAACGGTTGCAGGAAATGGAGGCGCGGTCGGTCGACTTTCAAATCATCAGCAAGAACATGAGTAATAGGCAATGGTGCTTGAATTCCATACTTGGGAAGATGAGGGACAAGGCCCTCTTCATTGATAGTCAACAGGGATTCGAATACGGCTGGTTATTCCGGTTCAGCGATGTTCTGGAGGCGTTTCCCCGCTAGGTTCGTGGGAGGCTCGGCCCCCGATTTCACTGGAAAGCTAAGTCCTTGGAACCCAGCCTCGGGCGGTTAGCCGATGGCTTCTATCCCAGATGGCGGTTGCGCTGTTTGTGAGAATTGCTCACTGTGCTAGTGAATGTCTCGTGCTCTTCTCGATTTGGGAGGATGTCGCCGCAGATCAGTTCCGGTATCAGCATCAGCTCAGCGAGTACCGCGATGCCTTCCGGAGGTCGAGCGCAACTTTTCCAGTTGTGCGGCGCTGAGCACGAAGGCCCCGTTGCGGCGACTCCTCCTCGCGGCGGCGATCTTTCGCGAGCAGAACTGCCGCAGCCGATTTTGGCAACAACACAGGCGAACCCGGCGATGTCCTCGCCCGTGCCCATGTCGATCAAATTGCTGCCGGCATAGCCTTGAACAGGTGCACACACGCATTCGCCATCGAAATAGAGGAACTCGCGTCACAATGTGCCGCTGCCGCAAGCTGCGATGCTTGTCGCACCTGACATCCTCGCCTCCTGGAAACGGCCGATCAACGTGGTAACGACGTGGCTCCGCTCAGGTGATAATTGTCGCCTGGGCCGTAGAGATTGGCTGGCGAGCGCTGGTGAAGTCGCAGCCATGCAGGCCGCGATAGGCTTCCGCCTTGATGTCGGCAATCTTGGCAATGGCGTAGGGCCGGTTGGTCGGCTCCAGCTGGCCGGTCAGAACGCTGTCCTCGCGCAGGCGCACGGTATGAGCTAGGGACAGATGCAGGACGAGCCGAGAAACATCAGCTTCTTGGCACCGTTCTGATGCGCAGCTGGATCACGTTCGCAGCGATGGGATGTCGTGATAAACTCGGCGCGCAGCTTGTTGTTGGCGAGGTGCCACCAAAGTTTGCCGCAGCGAGAAAGATTCACCTGCGGCCGCACACGTGCGAAGCAGTCGAACAGCGCAGCAGCAAGTGGTGTACGCTTCGAGCGTGGTGCATCAACTGATTTCCTTGATTTCGAAAAGCCGAAGGAAATCCAACCGCACTCCATTCTTTGCCAGATATTCTTTGGCCGCCGAGAGAAGATCGTTAACAGCAACAGCGTCGTAGCCCTCAACATTGGCGCTAAGGGCTAAATATGTCTCTACGACCAAAACCCTTTTTATGCCACCAGCAGTCAGTTCTTTGGTTTCCCAAGCGGTCGTGGCGTGCGGATGATTGAAGCTCATCAGTAGTTGTCCCAACGTTTCAAGCAAATCCCATGCGCACCCCCGGAATGGATTGAACCGCCGGCAGCTCCCAACAGTGCAATTACCACATGTCGCCGTAGTTAAGTACTACCTCGCGGGCGTGAACGAGGACCGCAGACACTGTCCCGACATATCATTTGTCGTGCACCGCATCGAGTGGCGCTTGTCGTTTTCGATACTGCATGAGTTGATCATTTATACTAGGACGCGAATGTCAGCAACTGCCGAGCAGCATTTGCCACATGACTAACCCGTCCAAACTGACCAGGCTGATGCCGCATGTCCCGCCGACAGAGGTCTTCAGTCTGGCGATACGACGCCGGTCGCCGTTCAGCTCAAGAGTCCTGGAGGAGTTCCAAGAAACCGGCGAAGGTCCTCCTGTTTGGACTAAAACCCAACCTTCCCAGAACTTCCTTAGCATCGGCTGCTTGCAGCGTCGTAGACCAGCTCGTTTGAAGCAAGCACGAACATCCCGCTAGTATGGCTTTCCAGGTACACAGCCCGCTATGCACGGCTCAGGACGGGAAGATTGGTCATCGAGCCTTTGAACAGGTACGTAGGTCTGCAGTTCGCACTCTTCCATGATAATGGAGAGTCTCGATCCTTTGTATTTGTCGCCGTCGAAGAAGACGGCGTAAGGCAATTGCTGCTTCCCGGAAAATGAACCTACCTGTCTAATACAGACAAAAGATGACCCTGGGCCGTGATTGGTCTTCCGCACAGAGGACATTTCGAGCGGGCCTGTAAGATGCGCATTGTTGGCTGCTCGCGTTAATCCTGTCCGCTGTGCATTGTCCGTCAATGGATTTTCCGGAGGAGCCGCAGGCGGTCCAACTGATGTTTCTGGCCAGACCGAGCATGCAGACAGAAGAAAACATAGCAACGGAGTCAAGCGTTTCAATGCACTCATAGCCCCAAACCCAACGATCGCAGCGATTGCTGGGGCAAGGGCCCCGCAAGCATCCACTATCTGGTCATGATTATCGGCGCCCTCTGCGCGTGAGTCACTCCCGTCCCGTGGCGGAGAACGAACGGAACCTAGGTAGCTCTTTCGATCGACAGAACGCCCCGCCAATTTGATCCAAGCGCCTCGAGCACAATCCATTCAAATGCCATCTTATTCCTCACCTGTCACTAGAGCGTCATGATGTTGCCTTCAATACGGGTTCTGGAACGCTGGCGGACCTCTTCGATCTGAGTATCCTTGGTTCGAATACGGAGGATGGCCGAGGGACAGCTCCTCGGATCCTGTCAGGTATGAAAAGCGGCTGCAGTGGCTTCACATCACGATTCGCGGCCTTAACCCCCTGCCATCGTCCCAAGACGTTGTACACCTCATGGTAGCATGCGAGAGTACCTTCTTCCGCGTATTTTTTCGGCGAGGCTCGCGCTCCGGTGCCGTTTCTGCTGCGTCTCGCCGCGATCCCGTGCCGCCCGGAAGATCGTCTCTGCAAGTTGGGCGGGGTCTCTGGCGGGACGCCGCCAACAACGCTGGTGTTGGTATTCTAGTCGGACGGTCCGGCTACGCAAGTCATTCTCAATAGTTCGGCGTCAACGGGCAACGTCACCGGTTTGAGCTTTACAATGATGGTACGATGCCATCACTCAAAAATAATGCCGTCGCAGGTAATCGGGCGGACGAAACCTCGTCGGGGCGGCGACTCCTCAGTAGAACACTTTTTCCATGGCCGGCGCCTCGCATGGAAGCGCGGCGCCAGCGGGATGAGAATTGAGGGGAGGGTTGGTAGCATGCGACCGGTACGTTGACGGTTAGCGCCGGCGTTGCGCTTCGTAAGGGTCACGCGCGCCTGGATCTGTCGCCAGATAGACGCGTCCATTCGTGTTGGGGTCGGAGTTGTCGGAGGCTGAGAATACGAGGACGGGCGGGTCCTGACCTGTCTGAAGGAAAATATAGCGGCCGCCGCCCAATGCAGAGACCTCGGCCTCCGGGATGTGCGCCGGTCCGAGCGCCGTACCATTCTCTGTCAACGCGAGCGTGGCACGGCTTAGGTCGCTCGGGACGTCTCCTTTTGCTCCCGCAATCTTGTGGTAAGTCACATAAGCGTTGCCACCGATCTTGATGAAAGGTCTGTGCAGCACGTCGGCATCGAGCGATGGCCTGTACGTTGCGTCAAGGCACCATGCGATTGGAAGGTACGCCGCGATAGCTGCGAACGCCATTATGATAGGTCTCATTCCGATTGCGACTCTGCTAAGACTGCGCCAAGTTGTGAACAACTATACCGTCTGGTCGTTGCTGTCTATTTTCTCTAAGGTCTGAAGCGTTCTCAGACGAGCGGCCGACCTCCGAATGGTCAGTCTTCAACCATCAAATATTCAGAGCGGAGATTGCTCAACGGCGCGCAGCCTGATCGACTTCGTTCATGGCCTCGCGATAGCGAGCAAGGGCGATGTCTTCGCGATATTTCTCTGCGATATCGATCGCACGAACGCCCTTGTCCTTCGTGGCCTGACGATCGCCGGCCGCCTCGCGAATGGCGCGCGCGAGCTCGGCTGGAGCTTCGGGAGGAACGACCCATCCGATTTCTGCTTCTCCAATTACCAGCGCGCCTTCGGAACTGGCTTCCGAGGTGATCACGACAGGCCGCCCGATCGCCAGGATATTATAAAGACGGCTGGGGATCGAGACACCGGTGACATTGCGGCGATAAGGAATAATCCAGAGATCTGCGGCCGACAAAAACTCCACGAGTTCGTCTTCGGGAACAGGTTTCAGGATCGTGACATTCTCGAGTCGGTCCTTGCCGTAGAGATCATTGAGCGTGGCCCAGCCCACGCCCCATCCGGACAGGATGAAATGAATGTCCGTCCGGTGTCGCAACAGGCGGGCCGCTTCAAACACACTGACGGGATCGTGTGTGAAGCCGAGATTGCCGGACAGACCGACGATGAATTTAGACGAATCCGCAGCACGAAAGCGGCTGGCCGGATCGATCGTTCGATAGCCAATCGACGTCAGTGCCCAGTTCGGAATGTAGCGAAGCTGCTCTGGGGTAACACCGCGATATTTTTTGATCAGCGGCGGCACGTCGCGCCCGATCACAACGATCGCATCAAGGCGTCGGAACAACAGCGTGTTGGCAAAGCGAATGAGGCGAGCCGCTAGCGAGGTCGAGCGGACCATGCCGGCTGCCTGGAGGGCTTCCGGATAGAGATCGTATACTAAAAGCGTGGCCTTTGCTCCGCGCAGTTTTCCGGCGACGAGCACACTGTAGGGCAGAGTGAACGGCGTCGTGACGCAAAACACGATGTCGCCCGACCTTGCCCGCCGCAGGACCGAGAAGAACATCTGGGCCGCGAGCAGGCAGATCGCTGCAGCGCGCTGAACGATCGCCGACTTGCGAGGATTCCAGCTTTTTATTTCGACGACCTCGGGCTTGCCGATTTGGCCGGTCGCGCGCGAGCCTGGTGTCGCCGAGATCACAACGACCTGCCGATCCCTTGCGAGGCACTCCGCGATCCTGCCGACATAGATTGCCGTCGTGGTCGTGTCGGGCGGATAGAACTGGGCCGCGATGATCAGTTTTGCGGAAATGGCCATTTGCAAACGTGATCCTCAGGCGTTTGGCTGGTGGCCGTTTGGGTGGCTTTCCGTCTGATACGCCTCGTACGCGCGCTTTAAGCCATCCTCGAGCGGCGTCGTCGCGCGCCAGCCGAGCTTGTCGAGGCTGCCGACATCGAGCAGCTTGCGCGGCGTCCCGTCGGGCCGCGAGGTGTCGAAACTGATCTCGCCGCGATAACCGACGATTTCCGCGACCAAGCGGGCGAACTCGGCAATGGTAATGTCCTCGCCAGTGCCAATGTTGATCAATTTGTTGCCCGAATAGGTCTTCATCAGGTGCACGCAGGCATCCGCCATGTCGTCGACATAAAGGAACTCGCGCCGCGGCGTGCCGGTGCCCCACACAATGACACTCTTCGCGCCCGACACCTTGGCCTCGTGGAAACGGCGGATCAGGGCCGCGACCACATGGCTCATTTCGGGATGATAATTGTCGCCGGGCCCATAGAGATTGGTCGGCATCACGCTGATGAAGTCGCGTCCGTACTGGCTGCGATAGGCCTCGGCCATCTTGATCCCGGCGATCTTGGCGATCGCATAGGGCTCGTTGGTCGGCTCAAGCGGGCCCGTCAGGACGGAATCTTCCCGCAATGGCTGCGGCGCCATTTTCGGATAGATGCAGGACGAGCCCAGAAACATCAGCTTCTCGGCGCCGTTTTGATGCGCGGCCTGGATCACGTTAGCCGCGATCGCGATGTTGTCGTAGATGAATTCTGCCCGGAGCGTGTTGTTGGCGGCGATGCCGCCGACCTTTGCCGCGGCGAGGAAGATCACCTGCGGCCGCGTCTTCGCGAACCAGTCGAACACGGCGGCCTGGTTGCACAGATCAACGTCGCGCCGGTCCACGGTGACTAGCTTGACGTCCTCCCCCGCCAGCCGGCGCACAAGCGCGCTGCCGACCATGCCGCGATGGCCGGCGACGTAGACACTCTTGCCTGTCAGCTCAAACGGAGCGTTTGCCACTCGTCGCGTCCCGTTTTGCTACCGCCAGATCGCTCGCCATCATCTCCGCGACGAGCTCTGCAAAGCTCCGCTTCGGCGTCCAGCCGAGCACCTCGCGCGCCTTGCTGGCGTCGCCGACGAGAAGATCGACCTCGGTAGGGCGGAAATAGGTGGGATCGATCTTCACGACCGTCTTGCCGGTCTTGGTGTCGACGCCGGTCTCGTCGACGCCCTCGCCGCGCCATTTGATGCGGCGGCCGACTTGCGCGAACGAGAGTTCGACCATCTCTCGCACCGAGTGCATCTCGCCCGTGGCGAGCACGAAATCGTCAGGCCTGTCGGCTTGCAGAATCTTGTGCATGCCCTCGACGTAGTCGCGCGCGTGGCCCCAGTCGCGCTTGGCTTCGAGATTGCCGAGGTAGACCGTCTCCTCCAGCCCGACCTCGATACGGGCGACAGCGCGCGTGATCTTCCGGGTGACGAAGGTCTCGCCGCGGATCGGGCTCTCGTGGTTGAACAGGATGCCGTTGCTCGCGAACATGCCATAGGCTTCGCGGTAGTTCACCGTGATCCAGTAGCCGTAGAGCTTTGCCACGCCGTAAGGCGAGCGCGGATAGAACGGCGTGGTCTCCTTCTGCGGGATCTCCTGGACGAGGCCATAGAGCTCTGAGGTCGAGGCCTGGTAGAACCGCGTCTCCTTCTCCATGCCGAGGATGCGGATCGCTTCCAGCAGGCGCAGGACGCCGATGCCATCGGCATTGGCGGTGTATTCCGGGCTCTCAAAGCTCACGGCGACGTGGCTCTGGGCGGCGAGATTGTAGATCTCGGTCGGCCGGATCTGCTGCACCAGGCGGATCAGATTGGTCGAGTCCGTCATGTCGCCGTAGTGCATTTGGAACGGCACATTGCCGACATGGGGGTCTTGGTAGAGATGGTCGACCCGCGCGGTGTTGAACGAGGACGAGCGCCGCTTGATGCCGTGCACGACATAGCCGAGCGACAGCAGGTACTCGGCAAGGTAGGCGCCGTCCTGTCCGGTCACGCCGGTGATGAGAGCGATCCGCTGTTTGGATACTTGAGAGTTCATACTGTTCCAGGCAACCGAGTTTGCTAGCGACGATTTGTTGAGTATCGCAGTTCTCTAGCGATGTCTTGTTTCGTAATGCAGTGCGGTTGGCAAAATGCCCCAAAATTCAAGTATCATAGTGACGCGTCTCCACTTGTGGGCTGTCAAACCTCGGTATTTTCAAGCTTAGTGCCAAACCTCAAAGCTGTGGTTGAGGAACTACCAGACAGCTTTCGCCGGTTCCAATGTTAATTCGCCGAGGCAAAGTGGATTGCTCGACGTCCCCTAGTTCTTATAGACGTCGGTCGAATCGAGGATTTTCTAACCTTCGAGGGGAGGTTGGAGTGAGAGAGCGCAATGACAAGAGTTTGCTCAGAACGGGCGCAAGTTGCATCGACCGATGTTGAAAAGGCCGCTGCCGCAACCCAGACCGGCTGTTTGAGGTATCCGAGATTAGCGGCGCTGATCCGGAGAACAGGAGAATCCAAAAAAGGGGGCGTCAGCAGTATCGTTGTTTGGATGCGGACTATCCGCGAGCTAAATAGTTCTGTGGTATGGGCCGTCTTGCTCATTGCCATGGTGAATGTGTCCCCAGGGGTACCAGGGGACACGGCCTGCAATTACAGGGGATGCTGTTGACTGAAGCAGCCGTTTATAGACGTGTAGCCTCTACCCCGATCTGCGATGGACCATCATGATGGGGGTGTTCGGCTTGGCGGGGTCATGAATAGGACTCGCCGTCCATAACTCGCTGGCAACAGGCAAGGGCAATATCTGCATATCCACCCACCACGCCTTTTCGTTCCCATGCCGATGGAGAGCGTGGTGGTGAGAGCGGCATAACGGAACGGTGAATTCGTCGCTGACCTTGCGGCCGAGCGTTCGCGGCTGGGTGAACTTGAGGTGGTGGGCGTCGGACGGAGCCTGCTTGCAGACTAGGCAAGGCTGTGCGCGGACAAACGCAAGGTGGGCCTTGCTTCGCTTGCGCGGAGGCTCCTTGGGGAAGGCGAGGCCCCCCTCGCTCTGATCCGCCGGCTCATCGGTGTCTGGGCCTGCGATAACGGCTTGGTCTCGGGAAGGCCCTTGCACCGGTCCCTCTCCTGGGCTGCTCCCAGGCCCAGATCGAGGCATGTCGTTTTCCGTCTCAGGCCGAGCCATTTCCTCGAGCCTCATCTGATAGGCCGCCTCCAGGGCCCGGGCGTCGGCCTGCAGCAGCGTGTTCTTCAGTGGAAGGCTCGCTTTGGCCCAAGCCAGGAGGTCGTCGCCATCCCTTAAGGTCGCCAGCTGGGCTAACAGCCGCTTTCGTAGGTCAGCGGATTGCTGAAGCTCCAGGACCGCCGGTCGGTTCAACACCGCCTTCGCCGGCTTCCCCTTGGGGCCGGGAGCCACTTGCGGCGCGGCGGCAGCGGGAGGTCCGGCCATGGCGTCCGGGGCATCCAGATCGTCCTCACCGGCAATGCCGACAAGAGCGAACAGGGCGTAGCGGCGGGCATAGGTCAAGGACGCGCCCATGCGGTGGGGGGCCTCGACATCCTTTGCGGCGCAGACCGGCAGGTCAGAGGAAATCCATTCTCCGGAGGCATGGGCCAGCAGCGTCGTGAGGTGTATCTGACCTGAGATCTGCTCGATACGCGTAGTCTGGATCGTTGCGATCTCCTGCTGGCTCAGTGTCTTGCGGACGATGTCTAAGCCGGAAGCCAAGGAAGCGTAACGAAAAGTCCTATCGTCCTCCCGGGGGAACGGCGACCGGATGACCGCCGTCAGGGTTTTTTCGGGGTTGGTCAGCGCAGCCTGGGCCTTCGCCAAGGCTGCAGCGAGGGCGCCTATGCGCTCACTGGACTGATGCACGAGCGACCTCCACCCGCAGAGCCTCGAAGCTGATCGCGCCAGATTTGGAACGCTTGGCCTTGATACCGTGTCCGGTGGCTTCCTTCGCATCCTCCGGAACCAGCTTCTTCAATTCGGCTTTAGCGAGCTCATGGTCATCGTGAGCATATCGGGTGCGGAGGTAAGTCGCGGCAAGTCCAGCCCAGGAGTTGGATGTTGCCATATCGACGATCTTGATGGCCTCGAGCCGAGGACGCGGCGTTTCAATTCCGAACAGTGCCGGTGCATCGCCGCTTTGCACGCAGCGCCAAAACTGCTTTTCGGCCGTCAAAAGAAGGTGCTGGTAAAGAGGGTCCGCATGTACCGTGATTTCAACCCACTTTCCACCGCCCGTGATAATGGAAAGCACCGCGGAACGTGCCGACACGACCCACATGTTGTGCTGCAGTTGAGCCATGTGCTTGTCCGCTGCCGCTTCCTCTGAAAAATTCCAGGGCAGCATGAACTTGGCTTCGAATACTGCCCCGGTCTCCTGCACACGCCCGTCCAGCGTTGCTCCCATCCATTTGTGGACCGGATGCCTGGCCCTTCTCTGAACATCTTCAACGCGGTTGCCGCTGGTTCGCTCATACCAGGTCCGGTTGAGGTCCTCTGTAATAGTCCCAAGTTGAACGATCAGCTCACCACTCAAATCCTCGGCCTCGACCTCACCTCGCTTCTCTCGCCAGAGCCGAGTTAGTTTGTGTCCATCCTCTCCCATGATGATCCGCGCATCAGATCCTCCTATGAATGAGCGTCGGTCGATGGCAGATAATTGCGTCGTCTGTTTAAGAATCACGGCATGGTCTCCCTTGAAAATATCAACATAAAATGTTGATTACAGGGAAGCAGAATAGGTGTCAACATAAAATGTTGAAATTGATGTCGCCGTCTCAATGTCGAGGCGCCCGGGCTTTGCTCGATATGACACAGCCGCAGCTGGCAACATTGGCAGGGATCGGATTGTCGACGGTGGTCGACTTTGAAAAGCAACGGCGCGTCGTCTCTGATGACGCTATTAGGAAGATGCAAGGGGCCCTCGAAAGTTCGGGTGTGGTTCTTATTTCCGAGAACGGCGGAGGACTTGGAGTTCGTTTGCGCAAGCCCGCCGGAAAGCGGGGCTAGTAGCTATTCTCACCGGCCCTCTAAGGGCGCTTCTTCGAAGTGAGCAGTTAGCGCGCCAACCTTGATCGCAAGGTTGCTTGGTTCAAAGGTATTTGCAATGGAACCTGCGGTGTTTTTTGACCGGGATGGCGTCCTCAACGAGGACATAGGCTATCTCTATGAGAGAGCTAAATTCAGTTGGATGCCAGGCGCGCGCGAAGCCGTGAAGGCCGTCAATGACGCGGGATATTTTGCTTTCGTAATTACGAACCAGTCAGGAGTTGCTAAAGGATTGTACAAGGAACCCGATATTAGAATCCTTCATACCTGGATGTCAGAGGAGCTGGCTAAAGTCGGCGCTCACATAGATGCATTCGAGTATTGTCCACATCATCCCGAGGCAAGCGTTGAGCTTTACCGCACTTCGTGCACCTGCCGAAAGCCTAAGCCTGGCATGATCACGAAGATCATGAATCGCTTCCCCGTTGATTCTGCTCGGAGCTTTCTCATAGGCGATAAATTCACTGACATCGAAGCGGCAACCGGAGCGGGGATACGCGGCTACCTTTTCGGGGGCGGGAATCTTCAGCAGTTCGTCCGTAGCCATTTACCCGCCAGATAAACAAGCCAATCAGGAAAGACGTCCAATCATCAGACGCGGCGAACATGTTCTGACGTAGCGTCGTGCAGTTGCCTCGTACAGCCCTTACGTGGAGAAAGCCGCCACTTTAGTCATGATTGCTCGCATGACGTCCTCGATTGTGGGGCAACGGTAAGCCGCAAATCGGGAGCGAGGCGTCGCCGTGAGATTAATTCGCTCCTTGGCCATTTCACTCAGCAGCAATAGGAAATAATCCGTCACTTGTCTGTTTGTTGCTGGATCCAGCCTCAGCGCCAAAATGAGCTCGGCGGGTTCGATAATCCGCCGATGTACCAGCCAGGCGGGCGCGTGTCGTGGCGCGATGTAGTAGCGAGCCATCCGAAGAGAAATGGCGAGCCTGCTGTCAATAGTCATCACTTTGGTGTCCTCGTCGAAGACGGCCGCAGCGCCAAGTGCTCGAATGCGCGTGGCAAGCTTCGATGCCTGTTGCAGCAGTTCAGCATCAGATTGTCGGCGCGCGTCAAGGTAATCGAAGTCGCGATCAGAGTTCACATAGCCGACCCGGCGGAACGCTTCCCGCACGCTGCCGAAACGGTATGCATACAGAGGTGGGCTCGGCATGCCCTCCGTCGCCGCCACTATCGAGACGCTCAACCTCCCGTTGACAGCGAGCGCCTCTCGCAGCTTTTTCAGCAATTCCTCATCCGAAAGCCTGACATACTGCTCTTTCAGAAGCTCTTGAGCCTTAAGAAAAATGCTTCTGTCAACAATAGGCTCATAGAGACCAGTCGCTCTGACCCATAGTTCGGGTGGGTTCTTTTTCATCACCTGCTTGAGCCGGAACGACTTGCGGTTATAGACGCTGTTGCCGATGTAGGCTTCGTTGCTCAGTATGTTGCGGATCATCCCTTCGGACCATGGTGTGCCCCGGTGATTGGGAACTTGTTCTTTGTTGAGCAAGCGTACGATCGACGCTTGCGACCGTCGGCGCGATATCGTATTTCCTGCTTTCAAATCGGAATCGCATGAACCTGTTTGTCCCGGACGGCTTGCCCAATTCACCCGGTGCACGGACCAACCAGTTTTGGGCCCAGGTCCCCGAGCCGATTCGCAAGGACGTCGAGCGGCATGTGTTGGCTCATCTGCCGCCCGAGTTGGTCGCGAGATTGCGCGATTTGCATATCAGCGGAGAGTCTGCCGCTTTTGATCCTGCCTTCTTCCATTTTGGCAGCGGGCTGGTTGTGCGGAATCTTTGCCGGGAGCGGCTCAGCGATCATGCACTGGCAGCCCACGGCCTCGGGTGCAATTGGGATCGTTGCTATGTCGGAGTACTTGACGCGATCGCTGCTGACCTAGTGGACGGCGCGTAGTATCTCCGTGACGCTCTGATATCGCAAGACCCGCCGGGAGTTACCGGAGGAAAGCCTGACAGCTTCGGTGTCTAGTCAGCCGCTCGTATGCGATTTACGATGAATTTCAGGAGCGGGACCTTGACGCCCTCCGGCCAGGGCGGGGGATCGTAGTCGCGTCCGACTGTCTGAGCCAAAATCCGCATCCCGTCCGACCAGCCCAGCAATTCGATCATCATCCGCGGATCTTGACGCTTGTCTTGCGCCCATCCTTCGAAAAGATCGCCCAACAAAACGCAATCCTCGCCCGATAGAGCGTCGAGGGCCGGTGCGGGAGGTGTAGAATAATAATGGCGAACGGCCTCCGCCTCTGAAGCGTCAATAACGCGGTTGAAGGGCTTTCTGTCCCGGACAAAACACCGAATGCCCAGCTCCAAATGGATGGCGCGCCGGCGTTTCTCAGCTTCTATTTCTAACGTGATCGATTCAAGGAGCCGGTTCATCCCGGTTTGCAGAAGTTGTCGCGCATTGTGATCCGCTTTTCGATGTTCGGCAACGAGCGCGACATATCTCCTTGCGCAAAGCAGGATCTGGCGGTCCGATCCGATCAAAGGGCCTGTCATTGCTTGCGTCCCGTCCTGATGGCAAACAACGAATGACTACGTGCGAATATGAATTCTCGTCGCTCCAAACAGATTATCGTGCTTCGCCATGCCGTGCGCACCATGATTCGAGACGTGAATGTTCGCCGACAATTGAATATCGGGATCCCATGGGTGAAAATAGTATGGTGTTATCGGATTGCCAGTCGTCAGATTCAATTTGATTTGGAAGTTGGAGCCGGAGCGTGCGCATCATCCGGTTCGCATGCAGGCGAAGAGGTACGGCCTTTGACTGGGCGGATGCCAAGGTTGAATCGGTCCCGCAACGCGACCTTTGCGGCATCGAGCGTGGGGGTGACAAGCTAGCGCGAAACGGTTCGCAGAGCCGGCCATATCCATCGTGCCGGCGAGGTGGGCGAACACAAGCGTCTTGATCGCTCACAGGGAATGAGGGGGTGAGCAGGACAGGAGGAGCGCCGAACGGGTGGGGAAACGCGTGTAGGATCTGGCCGGAATGAAGAGGGGAAGCCATGCAGAACGGCTCCGGATTGACGTCTGCACACGAGCTCTATTGCGCATGTCGCATCTGACGTGACTCAGCAGGTAGCGCCTCCCGCTACGGCTTGACCGGGCGGCTCGCGCGGGACGTCGTGCCGTCTCGTCTCATCATTTCGAGGCTTGTCTGGCGGCGTTCGTGTCGAAATCGTTCAGCGTTTTTATGAAATCGTTGTGGATTTTGCTGATACACCCCTGTGCGATGCTTGCTTCGGCCATGCTGCCGAAGTTCAGCTTATCCATCCACTTGACCACGACTCTCGAAATCTCAATGCTCTCAATCATTGACTGTTTGAGCTCAGACCGAAGGATCTCGATGCGCTGGGAGAATTCCGCGGATTGTGTCTGGCCCGGGTTCTTGGTGAGGTCGACAAGCAGCGCCTTGTGATGCCTCTGCAGGGATACCCGTTGCCGATCCAGGCGCAGCGCAGCCTTTCTGGCGTAGAACATGTTGAACTCTCTTAACGATTGGTTTTGGTCTCTGGCGTGGTCTTTTTCGTTGAGCCAAGTTCTGCTTTGTTGTCGATGTTCATCTGATTCGTCGTCCGCGCAAGTTCTCGAAAGCGTTCTCCCCAAATTGCTCTGCATCGTCAGAATAGAGGGCACAGAATCGGTCCGGCGAAAACGGGTGACATGACCAGTCTTCACTGAGCGACTTGTAAAGGGACCTGCTCGTGCCGAAGCGCTATCGTGCGGAAAGCTACCAGCCGGCGCCAGGCTGGCTGTCGATCTGGGACTCCATCTATTCGGCGCTCTCGACGCGTGTCGTCTCCATTCTGCAGCCGACGGGCTTCTACGAGAAGTATGATATCGAGGGTCAACTGGCGAACCCGGGGCCGTTGGAGGCAGAAGAAAAGGCCGCCATCGAAGCGATCGCAACCGCGCTGACCATTGCAGCGCACTGCTCGCACGAGACGCCGGCGGGCATCGTGCGGATCTGGCTCGAGCAGATCGCAAGACAGCCGGTGTTGTTTCGCTCGAAGGCGCTTCCGCCGGAGGTTCACTGGGCCATCGTGTCCAATTATTGTCGCGGCAGCGAACCGCCCGGCACGCATCAACAGGATGTTTTTGGTCGCAGGCGGGTTCGCTTCGAGGCCCGGGCGCGAAGGCCAACTGCGGCCAACATTGCAAAGGCAGCGCGCCGTGCGCTTGAACAGCAACGGCGCGTTCGCGGTCGTCCACGTAGCGTCGCCAATCGAATGCTGGCCGAAAACCTCGCGCAGACCTTCAAATCCTTGGGCGGCCGGATCGTCCGGCGGCAAATGCCTGTCGACGTGCAGGGGGGCGGCGTTCTCTATGTCGACAGCGGCCCGTTCTTGTTGTTCCTCGAAAGGGTGATCGGTCCATTGCGAGCGCACCTTCGCGAGCATGGGTTGCCCGACGTAACCGTTGAGACCATCGAAAGAATTGCGTCCGAGCAGTTCAAATAACTGGCCGGTATTGCCTACCCCTTTTCACCCACAAGGCTTGGCTTCCTGGAGGCATCAAAGTCAGGTTCTGCTGCTGGATGGCATGCTCTGGTTGCCTGCCATGAGATCAGGAGCTTTAACCCATGGCTGAAAATGTGAAGCAAACCCCGTCGTCGACAATACCGCAATCGTATCCCGTCCCGCGTTACATCCAGGGCCAGCTGGCCCACCCGCCGATCGGCCCGAACGAGAGTGTCGCCGAATTCAGGGCGCTGTTCTACGACCTGGCAAGCGCCGTTCAGGCCGGCCACCGCGCCGCCGCCGAATATGCCATGTTGTTTCAGGCAACGCTTCTCACGTTTCGCACCATGGGGCTTGAGCGCATCCGCAGCGCGATCATCCAGCACATGCGCCCCGAGGCGGTCGTGGCCTTGATCCGCCTGACGGACGGCGCGGTCGAGCGCAATTCCACCGCGTATTTCGAGGTCAACGATCACAGGAAGGAGTACTTCTCGAATAAGGAGGGCAAGGCAAAGATCGAGGCGCGCTTCGCCAGCATGGGCTATGCAGCGGACGCGGTCGACGTCGAAGCCTTCCAGCTCGCGCTGCCGTCGCTCGCCCTCGTGGATCGCCAGATCAACGCCGCCCAGAAGCAGCTGATGGCGTTCCTCAGGGAGATCGATCGCCGTGATGCCAAGCGCGGCGAAGATCTGCGCAGGGCGGCGCTCGGTGCCGTCTCCCGCGCGGGCTTGGAGATGACCCTCGAGCGCGAGGCGAACTGATGGCATCTGACAAGCAGATCGCCGCCAACAGAAGGAACGCGGCCCGCAGCACCGGACCCCGCTCGTTGCCGGGCAAGGCGCGTTCCAGCAGGAATGCGCTCCGTCATGGCCTGGCCGCCGTTCTTAGCGGCCTAAGTCCGGTGTCTGAATCCGGCCTCGACCTGGAAGCGTTGTCCGAACGAATCGCGCGCATCGAGGCGGAGCGGGGCAAACTCACCTTCGACATCGAAACGCAACTGTGGGAGGGAAACCGCAATGGCATCGATGTCCTCGTGCGCCAGCTGGACGCTCTTGAGCGCTATGCCAAGCGCAGTGCTTCGGCGCTACGGAAGAAATAGACGGGTGTAAACTTCAGTTTGACAGAACGAACCCAATTCCAAGGAACAGATTAAGCATTGAGGCGGCCCACTACCGCTCGTCCGCGATCACCTTGCCGTCGTTCGGCAGCGCGCCGGGCCTCACCAGTTCGACGTCGCCTCCGAGTTTCGTCACTGCGCGCAAGCTGCCTGCAATCTCGTCGCGCAACGCGTCGCTCGCGGCCGCCGTTTCCGCTTTCAGCGTCATCGCGTCGGTCTCGCCCTGGCGCGCGACGACGAGGCGTAGTCTTCCGAGCGCGGAATGGCGCTTGCCGATCTCGGCGACCTGCTCGGGTCGGACGAACATGCCCTTGACCTTGGTGGTCTGGTCGGCGCGGCCCATCCAGCCCTTGATGCGCATGTTGGTGCGCCCGCAGGGGCTGGTCCCCGGCAGCGCCGCGGTGAGGTCGCCGAGCGCGAGCCGGATCCAGGGATGGTGCGGGTCGAGCGAGGTCACGACGATCTCGCCGACGTCGCCCGGCGCCACGGGATCGCCGGTGCCTGGCTTGACGATCTCCATGATCAGGTCCTCGTTCACGACCATGCCGTCGCGCGCCCCGGTCTCGAAGGCGATGAGGCCGAGATCGGCGGTGCCGAAGGCTTGATAGGCGTCGATGCCGCGCGCCTTCATCTCCGCCTGGAGCGAGGGCGGGAACGCCGCGCCCGAGACCAGCGCGCGTTTGATCGAGGAGACATCGCGGCCCGAACTGGCAGCGGCATCGAGCAATATCTTCAGGAAGTCGGGCGTGCCGCTGTAGCCGACAGGGCGGTAGGCCTCGATCAGCTCGAATTGCTGCTCGGTATTCCCGGGACCTGCGGGGATCACGGCGCAGCCGAGCGCGCGCGCCGACGCATCGAAGATGAAGCCGCCGGGGGTGAGATGGTAGCTGAAGGTGTTGAGCACGATGTCATCGGGCCGGAACCCGGCCGCGAATAGCGCCCGTGCGCCGCGCCAGGGGTCGGCCTGTCGTCCCTCCGGCTCGAAAATCGGCCCTGGAGAGGTAAAGAGGCGGGCGAACGATCCGGGCGCAGCCGCGACGAAGCCGCCGAAGGGCGTGGAGGCCTTGTGCAGGGCCGGCAGTTCCGACTTGCGCAGCACCGGCAGGCCTGCCAGGGCCGTCCTCGAGGTCACGGTGGCCGGATCGACGCCTTTCAGCCGATCGGCATAGGCGGGCGCGGTCATCGCACTGCGCAGCACGCCTGGCAGGCGGGAGAACAGATCGGCCTCGCGCGCGGCTTGTTCGCGCGTCTCGAGGGCGTCGTAATGGGCGGTCATGGTTGATCTTTCCGGGTTGGCATCCGTTGCGCGCCGCCGCCGGCATGGGTATCAGACGGCCATTGGCGAGGTTTGAAGAGGACGCGATGGCGGACGAAGGAATCATTGCGGCGGGCGAGGTGGCGGACGTCGTCGCGCGCCTGAAGCGCCGCATGATCGACGAGGCGCTGCCGCTGTGGTCGACGGTCGGCTGGGACCATGGCGCGGGTGGTTTCATCGATCGGCTGCACCATGACGGCACGGCGGACGTGGCCGCGCCGCGCCGGGTGTTCGTGCAGGCCCGCCAGATCTGGTGCTACGCCAAGGCCGCGCAGATGGGCTGGTATCCTGAGGGGCGCGCCATCGCGCTGAAGGGCCTCGAGCATCTGCTCGCACGCGCGAAAGCGCCCGACGGCCGGCCTGGCTACGTGCACCGGCTGACGCCGGAGGGCGCGGTGCTGGACGACCGGCGCGACGCCTACGACCACGCCTTCATCCTGTTTGCGCTGGCGACAGTCTATGCGCTCGACCAGGACGCGCAAATTCGCGCCGAGATCGACGCACTGCTCGCCTTCCTCGACGGCCATTTGCGCTCGCCGCACGGCGGCGTCCACGAAGGCCTGCCGGTCTCGCTGCCGCGCCGGCAGAATCCGCACATGCATCTGTTCGAGGCGATGATCGCGTGCTTCGACGCGACCCACGATTTGTCGTTCCAGAATCGCGCCGGCGAGTTCTTCGCGCTGTTCCTCGCCAATCTCTACGACAAGCAGACGCGCGCGCTCGGCGAATATTTCGAGGAGGACTGGTCGAAGATCGCGCCGGTCAGCGTCGAGCCGGGACACCAGGCGGAATGGGTCTGGCTGCTGAAGGGGTTCGAACGCATCACGGGCTGCCCGACCGGACAGCGGCGCGCCGAACTGCTGGAGACCGCGCTGCGCTATCGCGACGCGGCCAACGGTTGCCTGATCGACGAGGGCGACGACGCCGGCAACATTCGCCGCGGCACGCGCCGGCTGTGGCCGCAGACCGAGATTGCGAAAGCGTGGATCGCGCAGGCCGAATCCGGCGAGACGGGCGCGGCGGACGAGGCGCGCATGGCGCTGGCGCGGCTCGAACGGCATTATCTCAACCATCCTGTGCGGGGCGGCTGGTACGACCAGTTCGATCGCGACGGCAAATCGCTGATCGACACCATTCCTGCGTCGTCGTTCTATCATGTTCTCTGCGCAGTCACGGAAGCGGAGCAGGTATTGGAAGGTTAAAGCCAGCGCTTGCGCCGCTTGAAGCTCTTGAGGTTCTTGAAGCTCTTGCGCTGGTCGCCGGCGCCGCCGAGGTAGAATTCCTTGACGTCCTCGTTGTCGCGCAATTCGTCCGCGGTGCCGTCGAGCACGACCTTGCCCTGCTCCATGATGTAGCCGTGGCTTGCCACCGACAGCGCTGCGCGGGCGTTCTGCTCGACCAGCAGAATGGTGACGCCGAGGTCGCGGTTGATCTTCTGGATGATCGAGAACACCTCTTTCACCAGCAGCGGCGACAGGCCCATCGAGGGCTCGTCCATCAGGATCATCTTCGGTCGCGCCATCAGCGCGCGGCCGATCGCGAGCATCTGCTGCTCGCCGCCGGAGAGATAGCCGGCTAGCCCGGTGCGCTCCTTCAGCCGCGGGAAATAGTCGAAGACCATGTCGAGATCGGCACCGACCTCGCGGTCCTTGCGGGTGAAGGCGCCGAGCTTGAGGTTTTCCAGCGATGTCATGTCGGCGACGATGCGCCGGCCCTCCATCACCTGGAAAATGCCGCGGCGGACGATCTTGTCGGGATCGATACCGTTGATGCGCTCGCCCTCGAACAGGATCTCGCCGCGCGTGACCTCGCCGTCCTCGGTCTTCAGCAGCCCCGAGATCGCCTTCAGCGTCGTCGACTTGCCGGCACCGTTGGCGCCGAGCAGCGCCACGATCGCGCCCTTGGGGACGTCGAGGCTGAGGCCGCGCAGCACCAGGATGACATCGTCATAGACGACCTCGATGTTGCGCACGCCGAGCAGGGGCGGCGCGGCTACGATGCTGGGGGAGGGGCGTGTCGCTTCTGCAATCTGAGTCATGCTTCGCAGTTCTCCGCAGTCGTGGGGGGGGGGGGGGGGGGGGGCCCCCCCCCCCCCCCCCCGGGGGGGGGGGGGGGGCCCCCCGCCCGCCCCCCCCCCCCCCCCGGGGGGGGGGCGGGGGGGTGGGGGGGCGCGGGCGGGCAGGCGCACCAGCACCGGAGGTGGAGATGACAACGCAGCGGCC
>NZ_JBEPQT010000033.1:0-69205 GCF_040547985.1 Bradyrhizobium sp. LB14.3 | reverse complement strand
GGATGATTGAGCAACATCATTGTCTCCAGGTTGAGTGATTCAGCAACCTCAGTCTGGCCTCAGACCTGGTCGCTATCCACTCCCCATGGAATCTTTGTCGCAAGAGCTCCTTGCAATGACGGCGGAGGGGGGCTCTACGATTCATCCTCTTCATCGCAAGCGTCGCTCGCGATCATCTCTCGGTTGTGTTATCGTGAATGCTCTCGTAACAGAGCACGATCATGAAGCAGCCCTGCGTGTACATGTTCGCCAATCGCCGTAATGGAACGATATACATCGGCGTCACATCCAATCCGCCGCGCCGCGCGTTCGAACATCGCGAGGGCTCGGTGAAGGGGTTCTCCTCGAGATACGGCTGCAAGCTCCTCGTCTGGTACGAGTTGCACGGAACAATGATCGACGCGATTGCACGCGAGAAGCAAATCAAGGGCGGCAGCCGGGCAAAGAAGCTCGCGCTGATCGAGAGCGTCAATCCAGAGTGGATGGACTTGTACGACACGTTGATCTGACCGCCGAGTGAGCAGCGGTTGTCAGTCGCATGCCGTCGCCCCACACTCCGTCATTGCGAGCGCAGCGAAGCAATCCAGAGTCTTTCCGCGGGAAGACTCTGGATTGCTTCGTCGCAAGGGCTTCTCGCAATGACGGTGGAGGGAGCTGGCTCGTTCGGGGGCGCCTAGGCTCGCAGCGGGCGAAGGGCTCGAGTTGGGCAAGGTGTCGCCACATTCTTCGTCATTGCGAGCGACGCGGTAACTGCCCAGGTGGCCGTTTGTATTCTCTTGACTGACCACATGTGTTTGTGAGTCAAGGTATGGGTGACGCCGCCAAATTCCTCATTGTCTGTGGATGCCCTGCTGGCCCTGATTGGGGAGTTGCAGGAGCGCAACCTGATGTTGGAGCAGCAGAACGCATTGCTGACGGTGCGTGTGGCCGATCTGGAGCGTCGGCTTGGTCTGGATAGCTCCAATAGCAGCAAGCCGCCTTCGAGCGATGGACCGGGCCAGGCTTCTCGCCGGACACAGAGCCTGCGTGAGCGAGGGTTGAAGCGTAGCGAAGCAATCCAGAATCTTTCCGCGGGTGGCAGCCTGGGTTGCTTCGTCGCAAGAGCTCCTCGCGATGATGGCGCTGCGCTGGCCATGACGATATGGCGCGAGCCGTCGCTGCCTACGACAGCCGCATATCCAGCAGCCTTCGTCCTTCGCCCCTCAGCAGTTTCTTCACCGCGCTCGAGGCCACGACCACGCCGTCATTGGCGTAGGCTTCGTGGTTCTTCTCGATGTCGTCGAGGCGGTAGAGGTAGTTGACCATCACGCCGGCCGACTCCCGCACGCCCTTCGGCGAGAGATCGCCGAGCCAGTTGATGCGCTCGAGGCGGGCGCCGTTGCCGAGATGGAAGCGCGCGACGGAGTCGATCAGCTTGCCCTTCGGCGTGCGCGCCTTGAGGAAGTAATACGCCGCGAGCGGTTCGATCACGCCACGCAGCAGCGTTGTCGTCTCGGGGTTCTCGAACCATTTGGAATCGTCGAGACGCTTGAGCACTTCGCGGTCCTCGTCCGACAGCGGCAAATCCTTGTTCTGCTTCACCCATGGCATGAAGCCCGGCACCGGCGACAGCGTCACGAAATTTTCGAGCTTCGGCGTTTCCCGGCGCAGCTCCTCCACCACCTGCTTGATCAGGAAGCTGCCGAAGGAGATGCCGCCGAGACCGCGCTGGGTGTTGGAAATCGAGTAGAACACGGCGGTGCGCGCGCGCTCGATCGGGACGGATGTGCGATCGACCGCGAGCAGCGGCGCGATCGCGCCGGGGATGGTCTCGGTCAGCGCGACCTCGACAAAGATCAGCGGCTCGTCGACCATTGCGGGATGGAAGAAGGCGTAGCAGCGGCGGTCGACCGGATCGATGCGGCGGCGCAGATCGTCCCAGTCGCTGATCTCGTGTACGGCTTCGTAACGAATGATCTTTTCGAGGATGTTGGCCGGGGTCGACCAGTCGATCCTGCGCAGCACGAGAAACCCCCTGTTGAACCACGAAGAGAGAAGATGCGAGACGTCGCGATCGAGCGCGGCGAGATCGGTGTGTCCGTTCATCATACCGAGCAGATCGGCGCGCATGTTGACGAGATCGCCGGTGCCGCCGGGCGCGCGGTTGAGCCGGCGGATCAGCTCCTGCCGGCGCGGCTCGGAGGCGAAGTGAAGGGCGCTGGCATCCTCGTCGGCCGGCTTGGCACGCCATGTCTCGATCGCCTTGGACAGGCGTTCCCGATCCGGGCCGAAATCACGCACCAGTGCTTCGAAGAAGGTGCGGCGTCCCGTCTCATCCAACTCCTGGTAGGTGTCGAGCACCTCACGCGCCATGGCAGTGCCCGAAGCTTCGCCCCGGCCCGACAGCAGCGCACCGCAGAGCTCGATCAGCCCGTCGGCATCCTGCGTGGTGTCAGCAGAATCCCCGCGACGAAGCAGCGTGCGGCCACGCTCGGAGATGGTGGTGAGCAGGTCGGAGAAGAAGGCGTTTGCCATCTGAGCTTTCGTGTCAGGTTTGTGCGGTGCGGGAAGCTTACACGGGATTTAGGTGGAAGCCGATCACAATCAAGCGCAGGAATGAGGCATGCTTGTCATGCCTTTCCCGCAAATTCCGTCGGCGTCCGCCCCGTCACCTGGCGGAACGCCGCCGAAAACGCCGGCACGCTGGCATAGCCGAGCTGGGTCGCGAGCTGCTTCACCGACACGCTGGCATCCGTCGACAGAAGCTGGATCGCTGCCGCAATTCTAGCGCGCTGGCACCAGCTCTTGAAGCTCAATTGCGTCTCTGTCGAAAACAGCCGCGACAGCGTGCGCGCGGAGGTTCCGACCTCGCGCGCCAGCGTGTCGATGTCGTGCAGGCCGGTCGGATCATCGAGCACGATCATGGCCGCGCGCCGGCAGCGTGGCTCCTGCGGAAGCGGCACGAAGGTCGCGGAATCCTCGGCCTGGACCAATTCCAGCATCACCAGGCGAACCAGCAGATCGGTCCGCTCCTCGGTATTGCGGACGTCGAACAGCGCGAGGATCGCCTGATTCAGCAGCGGCGACACCCGCACCACGAATTCCTTGGTCAGTCCCTCGTGGCGCTGCTCGCGCTTCAGCCACGACAGGTCGAAATACAGCGTGCGCATCTCGATGTCGGCGAGCAGGTCGATGGCGTGCTCGAGCCTCGCGGGGACCCAGACCGCGCGGTCCGGCGGCACCAGCCAGCGCCCCCCGGGCGTCGTCACCTGCATGGTGCCCTTGGCCGCATAGATCAGCTGCGCCTCGCGGTGCATATGCGGATCGATCCGCATGCCCTTCGGATAGTCGCGCGCAACCAGGTGCACCCCGGCGGTCGAGCGGTGGTTGCCCCGGACCTCCCGGAGGATTGGCGTTTCGACGACAGTCATTGGCAGCATCCCGTAATGCGCCTGACATATAACTCATTTCGGAGCAGGAGAGGATTCCCATGAACAGCCCCAGCCGGGTCATCAGTTTCGTCAACGCCGGCCATTTCATCGACCATTATGCGATGCTGATCTTCGCCGCCGCCGTGATTATCATGGGACCGGCGCTCGGCATGGCGTATTCGGAACTCCTGCCCTACGCGACGCCGGGCTTCGTCGCCTTCGGTGCGGGCTCGCTGCTCACCGGTTGGCTCGGCGACCGCTGGAGCCGCCGCCACATGATGCTGATCTTCTTCGTCGGCATCGGTCTTTCCATGATCTCGGTCGGCTTCGTGCAGACCCCGGCGCAGCTCGGCGCGGCGCTGTTCACCATCGGCATTTTCGCCTCGATCTATCATCCCGTCGGTACCGCGATGATCGTGTCTTACGCGGACAAGCTCGGCCGCGAAATGGGATTGAACGGCGTCTGGGGCAATCTCGGCGTTGCCTCGTCGGCGCTGGTCACCGGCGTGATCGGCCAATATCTCGGCTGGCGTTTGGCCTTCATCGTCCCGGGCGTCGTGACGATCATGATCGGCATCGCGTTTGCGATGATGGTCGTGCACGAGGACCGCAAGGGCTCGAAGCAGGCCGCGGCGCAGGCCCGCGTGGCCAAGCAGGACATGTGGCGCGTGATCCTGTCGCTGCTGATCGTGGTGATCGCGATTTCCACCACGTTCAATGCCGTCACCGTCGCGCTGCCAAAACTGTTTGCGGAGCGGCTTGCCGATCTCACCAAAAGCCCGGCGTTGCTTGGCGTCATCGCCGCCTGCGTCTACGTGTTCGGCGCGATGACGCAGTATACGATCGGCCGGCTGCTCGACCGCTATTCGCTGAAGACGGTGGCGCTGCCGCTGTCCTTCATGCTGGCGCCGTTCCTGTATCTGGCCGCGAGCCTGTCCAATCTACCGCTGATCCTGGTCTCGATCGGCATCGTCATGGGCGCGTTCGGGCAGGTCACGGTCAATGACGCCATGGTCGGCAAGTACACCAGCGAGGAATGGCGTTCGCGCGCCTATGCCGTGCGCTATTTCATCGGCTTCACCGCAGCCGGCGCCTCCGTCGGCCTGGTCGCGTGGCTCTACGAGCAGGGCGGCTTCGTCACCATGCTGCACGCCTTCGCCGCGCTCTGCCTGCTCGCGATCGCAGCGGCGATCATCCTGCCGCGCGAAATCAGGACACCGCAGGCGGTGTGAGGGGGAACGCTCTCGTGTCCCGGACAAGCTGCAACGCGCGAGCGTTGCGGCGCAGAGCCGGGACCCAGAGGCTGCGAATTCCCCTGTGGCATGGGCCCCGGCTCTGCGGCGCACCGCCGGAGTGGCGCTGCGCCGCGTCCGGGGCACGAGTGCGGCGTAAGGCCGGGACTCTCTCGTCATTGCGAGGAGCCCTTGCGACGAAGCAATCCGGAATCTTTCTGCGAAGGGACTCTGGATTGGTTCGCTTCGCTCGCAACGCCCGGGAGGTCGCGGCACGTCACGCATGCCACCCGATGATGCCATTGTGCCGGTGTTTTGCCCGACGGAGCAAGTGGTTTCGGCAAAGACGAAATTTCTTCAGCCTTTTCAACCCCATCTCTACTGTGCATGGGGTTGTTTTCGCGTTTTTTGTTGTTGCCCCCCAACTCGCCGCAAGCGACGGGAACCCGCTCCGCCTCCCGCGGGTTCTATCCCCCGTCCGGCACCTTGCCGGGGCAAATGAAGGGGGAAGATACCTGCATGCATTGGAGCCTGCTCCGACCGGTCGGCCTTGTCCCCGCGGCTCTTGTCCTCACCACCATTGCGGCCGCTGCCGAGGGCGGCAAATCGGCCGGTCCGTCCGAATTCCTGCTGGTTGCGCAGATCGTGCTCTTGATCGCGGTCGGCCGCGGTCTCGGCGAGACCATGCAGCGCATGGGGCAGCCCTCGGTGATCGGCGAATTGCTCGCCGGCATCCTGCTCGGCCCGTCGCTGTTCGGCTGGATCTGGCCTGACGCGCAGCACGCGATCTTCCCCAAAACGCCCGAGCAGAAAGCGATGATCGACGGCATCGCCCAGTTCGGGATCCTCCTGCTGCTACTGCTGACCGGCATGGAGACCGACCTCAAGCTGGTCAGGAAGGTCGGCAAGGCCGCGATCGCGATCTCGATCGCCGGCATCCTCGTGCCCTTCGCCTGCGGTTTTGCGCTCGGCGAGTTCCTGCCCGATGCATTGCTGCCGAACCCACAAGCCCGCCTGGTTGCGTCGCTGTTCATGGGCACGGCGCTGTCGATCTCCTCGGTGAAGATCGTCGCCGTGGTCGTGCGCGAGATGAATTTCATGCGCCGCAATGTCGGCCAGATCATCGTCGCGACCGCCGTCATCGACGACACCATCGGCTGGGTCATCATCGCCGTCATCTTTAGCCTCGCCTTGCACGGCACGCTGGATATCGCCTCGGTGGCGAAAGCCGTGCTGGGCACGCTCGCGTTCCTCGCCATCAGCTTCACCATCGGCCGCAAGCTTGTGTCTCAGCTCATCCGCTGGGCCAACGACAATCTCGTCAGCACCGCGCCCGTCATCACGGTGATCCTGCTGCTGATGAGCGTGATGGCGCTGATCACGCACCTGATCGGCGTCCACACGGTGCTCGGCGCCTTCGTCGCCGGCATTCTGGTCGGAGAGTCCCCGATCCTGACGAGGCAGATCGACGAGCGCCTGCGCGGATTGATCTCGAGCTTCTTCATGCCGATATTCTTCGGCTTGGCCGGCTTGAGCGCCGACCTCACGGTGCTGCGCGATCCCAATCTCCTGATGCTGACCGGGCTGCTGGTCGTGATCGCCAGTGTCGGCAAGTTCGGCGGCGCCTTCGTCGGCGGCACCTTGGGCGGGCTGAACACAAGGGAGTCGCTGGCGCTCGCGAGCGGGATGAACGCGCGCGGCTCGACCGAGGTGATCATCGCCACCATCGGTCTTTCGATCGGCGTGCTCAGCCAGAACCTGTTCACGATGATCGTCACGATGGCGATCGTGACCACGATGGCGATGCCGCCGATGCTGCGCGCGGCGCTGGCAAAGCTGCCGATGAACAAGGAGGAGCAAGAGCGCCTGGAGCGGGAAGAGTTCGAGAAGCGCGGCTTCGTTGCCAATCTCGAACGTCCGTTGCTGGCAGTGGACGAAAGCGTCAATGCCACCTTCGCCGCCCACATTGCCGGCCTGATCGCCGGGATGCGTGGCCTGCCGATCACCGTGCTGCACATCGGCAAGCGCGCCAAGAAGCGGGAGAAGGGGAGCGGCGAGGAAGAAAGCCCGGAAGTGGTGGTGAAGAAGGCCGCCGAGACCGTGTCGGCGCATGGCGATGCCGGCAACGTCGACGTCACGACGCGTGTCCGCAAGTCGGGGCTCGGCGAGGCAATCGGAGATGAGGCAAAGAAGGGCTTCGATCTTCTGGTCATCGGCGTCGACAAGGTCACTGCCGCCAAGGATCGCTTCGATCGCGAAGTTGAGGACATCGCAGCGAAGTTCGAAGGACCGCTCGCAATCCTGGCGGCGAAGGGAAAGCACCTGAAGCAGCCGATGCCCGACGCGCTCAATATCCTCGTTCCGGTCTCCGGCAGCGGCGTCTCCAAGCGCGGTGCCGAGGTCGCGGTGGCGTTGACGCAGGCGGCGGGATCAGGCTCGCTCCGCGTGATCTATGTCGCGACGACGCGCGACAAGGGCGCGCAGCGCGGCGCCTCTCGTGGTCTGAGCCAGGAGGCCGGCATCCTGAAGGACGCCAGCGATCTCGCTGCCCGTTATGAGGTCGACATCACCACGACCTTGCGCGTGAATCGGGCGCCGGAGGCGGCGATCCTGCGCGAGATCGAGACCACCGATGTCGATCTCGTGGTGATGGGCGTCGACCGCATCCAAGGCGACCATCTCTCCTTCGGTGGCGTCGCCGACGCCGTGCTCAGGCAGGCGAAGGTCTCGGTGCTGCTGGTGTCAAGCGGCGAGGCGCGGCAGACCTCCACCGAGAAAGCCTAGGACTTCACCTCGGCCGCCGCCGCAGCCTTCGTCGCCTTTTTTGACGCGCGCCAGTTCTCGAAGCGTTGCACCACCACGAAGAAGGCCGGCACGAACAGCACCGCAAGGCATGTCGAGGCCAGCATGCCCGAGAACACCGTGATGCCGATCGACTTGCGCGCGCTGGCGCCGGCACCGGTCGCGATCACCAGCGGCACGACGCCGAGGATGAAGGCGAACGACGTCATGAGGATCGGACGAAAGCGGGCGCGCGCAGCTTCGATGGCGGATTCCAGCACCGGCTTGCCGTCGCGGCCGTGCAGTTCCAGCCCGACCTCGACGATCAGGATGGCGTTCTTGGCCGACAGCGCGATCAGGAGGATCAGGCCGATCTGGCAGTAGAGGTTGTTGTCGATCTTCAGGCCATTGAGGATCAGCATGGGCCCGATCAGCGACAGAGGCACCGCGAGGATCACCGAGATCGGCGCGTACCAGCTCTCGTATTGGCCGGCGAGGACGAGATAGACCAGCAGCATGGCGAGCCCGAACACCCAGTAGATCTGGTTGGAGACAGCCTTCTCCTGATAGGACATCGCGGTCCATTCGTAGCCGGTGCCCGGCGGCAGCGTCTTGTCCGCGATCTCCTCCATCAGCTTCAGCGACTGGCCCGAGGAGTAGCCCTGCGCCGGCAGGCCGATGACGGTCGAGGAGGGATAGAGATTGTAGAGGCTGATCAGCGAGGGACCGGTGGCCGGCGTGATCGTGGCGACGGTGCCGATCGGGATCATATCGCCGTTCGAGTTGCGCACCTGCAAGTTGGCGATGTCGCGCTCGGTGAGGCGGAACGCAGGATCGGCCTGCGTATAGACCTGGAACACGCGGCCGAACTTGTTGAACTGGTTGACATAGGACGAGCCGAGATAGGTCGACAGCGCCGCGAACACCTGGTCCGTCGTGACGTGCAGCGTCTGGGTCTTGATGCGGTCGATCTCGACGTTGAATTGCGGCACCGAGGAGCGGAACGACGACTGGACGCGCTGCAGCGCGCTCTGGCTCTGGCCGTTACTGACCATCGCGCTCGTGATGGCCTGGAGCTTGCCGAAATCGCTGTTGCCGTCGCGTAGCTCGACTTGCATCGAGAAGCCGGCCGCGTTGCCGATGCCCTGGATCGGCGGCGGCGGCAGCACCAGCGTGCGCGCCTCCATGATGACTGCGAGCTTGTCGTTCAGTCCGTAGACCAGCGAGCGCAGATCCTCGCCCGGACCTTTGCGCGCCCCCCAGTCCTTCAGGATGATGTAGGCGACGCCGGCATTGGCAAGGCTGGCGCTGTTGTCGAGCGCGGAGATACCGGCGATGGTGATGACCTGCTGGACTCCAGGCGTGTCCTTGATCAGCTCGCTCGCTCTGTCGAGCACCTTCTGGGTCCGCTCCAGCGCAGCGCCGTCGGGCAGTTGCACGGCGGCGATCAGATAGCCCTGGTCCTCGATCGGCAGGAAGCCGGTCGGCACCCGGGACAGGCCGTAGCCGCCGATTCCGATCAGCACCAGCGCGAATGCGACCGAGACCGTGGCGTGCCCGCACAGGAAGCTGATCAGCCTTGTGTAGCCCCGCTCGACGCGGTCATAGACATTGTTGAAGCCGCGATAGAAGAAGTTGCGCTTCTCCGGCGGCACCGTCGGCCGCAGCCAGAGCGCACACTGCGTCGGCTTCAGCGTCGCCGCGTTGATGGCGGACAAAAGCGCCGTTGCCGCGATCACCAGTGCGAATTGCGAATAGATGCGGCCCGTGAGGCCCGCGAGGAACGAGGCCGGCAAGAACACCGAGATCAGCACGAGGGTGATGCCGACGATCGGCGCGAACAGCTGGTCCATCGCCTTGATCGCGGCGTCGTGGCCGTTCATGCCCTGCTCGATGTTGTGCGCCGCGCCTTCCACCACGACGATGGCGTCGTCGACGACGATACCGATCGCAAGCACGATCGCGAACAAGGTCGACATGTTGATGGTGAAGCCGAGCGCCGCCATCGCGGCGAACGCGCCGATGATGGTGACAGGCACCGTGGTCGCCGGCACCAGCATCGCGCGCCAGTCCTGCAGGAACACCAGGATCACGACCAGCACCAGGAGACCGGCCTCGATCAGCGTCATGTAGACCTCGTGCACCGAGGCCTGCACGAATTTGGTGGTGTCGAACGGCGTGTCGTACTTCATGCCCTGCGGGAAAGCCTTGGCGAGTTCCGCCATCTTCTTTTCGACCGCCTGCTCGACCTGGAGCGCGTTGGCGCCGGGCGACTGGAACACGCCGATGCCGGTGGCCGGCTGCTTGTTCAGCGAGAAGATCTGGCTGTAGGTCTGCGCGCCCAATTCGACCGAGCCGACGTCGCGCACCCGGGTGACGTCGCCGCTGGTGCCTGATTTGACGATGATGTTCTCGAACTCGGTGGTGTCGTCGAGCCTGCCGTTGACGTTGAGCGTGTACTGGAACGCTTGTCCCGGTGGCGTCGGCGGCGCGCCGACCTGGCCGGCCGAGACCTGCTGGCTCTGCTGCTGGATCGCCTGGATGACGTCCTGCGGCACCAGGCCACGGACTTGCAGCTTGTTCGGATCGAGCCACACCCGCATCGAATACTGACCGGCGCCGAACACGGTGACGTTGCCGACACCGGGCAGGCGCGAGAGCTCGTCGCGGAGATTGATGGTGGCGTAGTTGCTCAGATAGAGGCTGTCGAAGGTCTTGTCCGGCGAGGTCAGCGTCACGAACAGCAGGATCGACGTCGATCGCTTCTGCACGGTGACGCCCTGGTTCTGCACCGACTGGGGCAGTTGCGACAGCGCGCTGGAGACCCGGTTCTGCACCAGCACCTGCGCGAAGTTGAGGTCGGTGCCGATCTTGAACGTCACCGTCAGCGTATAGGTGCCATCGGAGCCGCTGTAGGACTGCATGTAGAGCATGTCCTCGACGCCGTTGATCTGCTGCTCGATCGGCAGCGCCACGGTGTCGATCACGGTCTTGGCACTGGCGCCTGGATAGCGCGTGGTGACCTGCACCGTCGGGGGCACCACATCGGGATATTGCGCGATCGCGAGATTGAACAGCGCGACGCCGCCGATCAGGATCATCAGCAGCGCGATGACGTTCGAGAGGACCGGCCGCTCGATGAAGAATTTTGAGATCATGGCTGGCGGCCCCTCACTTGGCGAATCTTACTTGGCGGACGCCTGCGGCTGCTCGATCTTCGTCATTTGCGGGTCGATCTTCTGGCCCGGGATCACGCGCAATAGCCCCGCGATCACCACGCGGTCATCAGGCTTCAAGCCGCTTTCGATCACGCGCAGGCCGTTGTCGGCGGGACCGATCTGCACCTTGCGTTGCTCGACGATGTTGTCGCCGCTGATGACGAGGAGATAGCGGCCGCCCTGGTCGCTGCCGAGCGCGGTATCGGGAACGAGCAGGGCGTCCTTCTCCTGGGTGAAGGGCACGCGAACGCGGACGAAATAGCCGGGCAGCAGCACCCGCTTGTCGTTGGGCACGAGACCGCGCACCGCGAGCGTGCCGGTCGACTGGGTGAGGGTCGGGGCGACATAGTCGAGATGTCCCTCATGCGGATAGCCGGCCTCGGTTTGCAAGCCGACGTGAATCGGAAATTGCTTGAGGTCGGCGGCGGTCAGCCCGCGGCGGGCGGCCTCGGCACGGATGCGCAACACGTCCTGCTCGTTGACGGTGAAGTTCACATAGATCGGGTCCATCGCCACGATGGAGGCGAGTTGGGTCGGGGAGGAGACCCCGACGAGCTCGCCGATCGAGACCATATGCGCGCTGACGACGCCGTCGAACGGTGCGCTCACCTTGGTGTAGCCGTAGTTGACTTCGGCGAGGCGGGTGTTGGCCTGGGCCTGCTGGAGGTTGGCCTGCGCGTTGTCGCGGTTCGAGGTCGAGGTGTCCAAGGTCGCTTGCGAGACCGCTTGCCGCTGCACCAGATCGCTCTGCCGCTTGTAGTCGGCTTCCGCCTGCCGGAGCGACGCCTGCGCACCGACCTCGGCGGCCTGCGCTTGCTCGAGCTTGAGCTTGTAGGTCTCGGGCTCGATCGTGAACAGCTGGGTGCCCTGTTTGACGAAGGAGCCGTCCGTGTAGTCGATCGATTGCAGGAAGCCCTGCACGCGCGCGACGAGATCGACATTCTTGATCGGCGCGGTGTTGCCGGTGGCCTCGACATAGCGCGTGACCGCGCGCTGCACGGGCGCGGCGACGTCCACCTTGGGCGGCGGCGGCGCGACGAACGTATTCTTGTCCTCGCAGCCGGTGAGCGCGGCCATGGCCATCGCCGCGGCCAGGGCCCGCCCGGCATGTCTCCACGCTCCGTTGCGCCGTGAGGGATTCGCGCAGGTCATTCGGTGGCCCCCGGTTACTGTCTGTCGGGGCGAGAGGCTACCAACAAATGCCCGGCCGTGGAACACCATAGCCATGGCAGTCATCGGATGGCAGTCATCGGCCTTGGTACTGCAAACCGCGCTGTGGCCTTTGGCAGTTTTGCCATGACAAACCGCTTTTCATCGCCCGCACGATCGACCAGAATTATGTCAATGGCCGAACGGTGGCGCGCGAGGCGGTCGGGAAGAACAAGAGAAGAAGAAAAGGCCAGGAGATCATGACATGCCCACGTCTCTTCAGTCGGCCCTTGCCGGCCTCGTTCTCGCAGCGGCGGTTGCCATGCCTGCGCTAGCCGATGGTCTGAAGGACGACATCGCACCGAGCGGCAAGCTCCGCGTCGCAATCGCGATCAGCCCGGCGGGCGGCGCGTTCTGGTCCACCAAGACCGAGGCCGGCTATGCCGGCGTGCCGGTCGATCTCGGCAAGGAGATGGCCGCCCAGCTCGGCGTGCCCGTCGAATATATCGTGCACCAGAATTCCGGCCAGATCACCGATGCGGCGTCGAAAGGCAGTTGGGACGTCACCTGGCTGCCAAAAGATCCCGAGCGCGAGACCAAAATGATGTTCGGCCCGATCTACGAGGTCGCGGATGCCACCTACATCGTCAAGGCCGGTTCGAGCGTCACCGATTTCGCTACGCTGGATCAGCCCGGCATCAAGGTTGCGGCCGTCAACGCCACGACCACCATGCGCGGCGCGGTCGCGCATCTGAAGAACGCGAAAGTCACGGGCTACCAGACCTATGACGAGATCTTCGGCCTGCTTGACAGGGGCGAGATCGACGCCTTCGCGTTGTCGCGCGACCAGCTCAACAAGATGGCGCAGAAGATCCCGGGCACGAAGGTGCTGGACGAGACCTTCAAGAAGACGGTCACCGCGGTCGCCGTGCCGCTCGGCCACAGCCAGGCACTGGCTTTCGTCACCAAGTTCATGACGGAAGCGACGACGAACGGCACGCTTCGCAAGGCCTATGACAATAACGGCCTGAAGGACTCGCCGATCCGAACCGAGTAGGGCGTGCGGAGCAGGCCAGCGCGATCGGACATGAACAGCTAGGAGGACCGCCGAACGTGCTCGGCCTGCATGGCTCGAGACGCCCGCTTCGGCGGGCTCCTCATCATGTGGGTCTAGTATCGCGCGGTAAAACGCGACCTCATCCTGAGGGCCCGCCGTAGGCGGGCGTCTCGAAGGATGGATCGCAGGCGAGCTATCCGCCACGCTCGTTTTATATGTAATCGCCTTATATGTAATCGCCCTGCAAGCCGGAGAATTAACGCGGCTTGATCTCCGCGTATTTCGCCATCGCCTTCTCGAATTTCCGCTTGAACAGCCACATCGCGCCAAGGATTTCCCGGAAGCTTACCGAGGTTCGCGCCCGGTCGGCCTGTCCAAAAGCAAAAATGCTGTTGTTGCGCAGGTGCTTCATGATCGTCGGACTGGACACCCTGTAGTTCAGGAGATCGCCGGACTTGAGCGCCGACCGAGTCGGCGTGGGAACGATCTGGATCAGCTCGAACAGCTTCATCTGGTCAATCGGGTCGGGCAGCGTCTTCACGATTCCCGGGATATCCCGGAAAACATCCGCATGTGCGTTCATCAGGCCGTCGCGCACGTTGGTCCAGTGATTGAAGCGATGATCGGTGTCGCGGGCGCGCGCCTCTTCCTTGTCGTCGCGCGCGCTCAGCTCGGGATCGCTTGCGGCGATCTCTGCCTTGATGGCTTCCCATTTCCTGCGGCCGTTGCGGTCCTCGGACGGGCCGGTCTGGAAGCTGCCCATATAGGTGTTGGAGCGCCCGTTGCGGACGTTCTGCTTGCCGTTGGTCTCGGCAAAGAACAGCCCGAGGCTGATCCGGCCCGCTACTTCGGCGTGAATCGGCGCCAGCCCCTTGGCCCGCGCGATCGCGGCAGCGAGATCGACCACGTCGTTGAACGGCGTGGCCGAGTTCTGCGCGCCGGCCGGCGGCGCTTCCATGATGTCGAACAGTTTTGAATATTCGTCGATCAGCGGTTCGATGTCGGCGTCGAAATAGGCCGGCGGTATCTCGAACTTGTTGGGCCTTCCGATCTTCGACGGTATAGCATCGGTGAGATCCTTGTAAGCACTGATGACGGCGACCCGCGCAAGATAGATGGCTTGGCCGGGCAGGTTCGGCAGCGGTTCCTTTGCGTCGATCTGGCGGCGGCGCTCGGCCAGAATTGCCTTGAAATCGCCGAGCGCACGCTCGTAGGTCGCAGCCGCCTCCGATTGTCTTGCCGTGAGCGTTTGCGCCTGGCTCGGGACGAACGTCGTAAGGGCCAGCCCAAGCGCCGCGATGATTGCGAGGAGTTGACGTCGTGCAGGCATGGCCGGTTCCCCAACGATTCGTCTGTCGGGGATCGTAGCCTAGTCATTGGCTTCGGGCGGCAGGAAGTCGACCTCGTGCAGCGCCGAGATGCGCACGACCTCGGCCGGGTCGGTCAGGTCATGGAGCTGGTTGAACAGCGCCTCCAGCTTCTGCATCGGCGAGACCCAGAACAACGCGCGGGCCGGCTTGTCGGATTTGTTGAAATAGCCGTGCGGGATGCCGCGCGGCAGGCGCACGAGGTCGCCGGCATGGGCCTTCACCCATTTGCCGTCGAGCTTGAGGTCGAGCGTGCCTTCCTGCACCAGGATGAATTCGTCCTGGGTCGGATGGATGTGCACCGGCACGAATTGGCCCGGCTCGCTGTTGGTCTCGAACGCGAAGGTGGACTCGGCGACGGCCTTGGGGAAATAGACCTGGCCCAGAATGTTCCAGGTCTTGCCGCCATAGCCCGCGCCGTTCGCGGTGATGCCTTTTTCGAGTGACGTCATGGCTCGTCTCCAATGGATATGTCTGGGATGAGTTTTGCGCAGCTATCGCGCGCTGTCCATCCATTCCGCTGCACTAGCGCCCGTCGCGTTCAGCCGCCTGCTTGCGCAGAAAGCCTTCGACATCGGCCTGCACCGAATAGGGCGTCGGGATCGGATCGCCAGCCGTGTCGACGGCGGTGTCGAGGGAGCGGCGCAGCATGCGTGCGAGCTCGGCCTTGCGGTAGGGCTTTGTCAGAAGCGGCGCGCCCATGGTGGCGCGTCCCTGCGCATGCAGCGAGTCGTAGGCATAGCCCGACGTGAACAGCACCCGCAGCGAGGGGCGCGCTGCCACCATCTCGTCGGCGAGCTCTCGTCCATTCAAGCTGCCGGCCATCACGATGTCGGTGAAGAGCAGATCGAATGGCGTGCCTTCGGCTGCGATGGCGAGCGCCTCGGCCGCATTGGCGGCGGGGATGACCTTGTAGCCGAGGCTTTCGAGCTGGACCGTGACATATTGGCGGACGTCGCGGTCGTCCTCGACGCAAAGGATGGTCTCAGTCCCGCCCACGACCTTGCGCTCGTCATAGCCGGCCGGGCGAAGCGTGCTCGCCTCCGCCTTCGGCAGGTAGATCGTGAAAATCGTGCCGCGTCCTTGTTCGGACGAGACCTTGATGCCGCCGCCGGATTGCTTGACGAAACCGAACACCATGCTGAGCCCGAGCCCCGTGCCCTTGCCGACGTCCTTGGTCGAGAAGAAGGGATCGAAGATCCGCTCCAGAATGGCCTGCGGAATGCCGGTGCCGGTGTCGGCGATCTCGATCTCGACATAGTCGCCGGCATAGCCGGCCCCGACCGCCACGGCTTCGCGGACGCCGAACACGACGTTGCGCGTCGTCAGCGTCAGCCTGCCGCCATCCAGCATCGCGTCGCGGGCGTTGATCGCGAGATTGAGCAGCGCCGAGCTCAATTGGCCGCGATCGACCAGGGCGAGCCAGATATTGCCGTCAAGCCGGCTTACGATCTCGATCTTCTTGTCGAAGGTCGCCAGCAGCAGCTTCGCGAGCTCTTCAAGCAGTTTGTTGACGTCGATCTCGGCCGGCTTGAGCGCCTGCTTGCGGGCAAAGGACAACAGGCTCGACGTCAGCGCGGCACCGCGGTCGGCGGCTTCGCTGATCAGCTTGGTGATGGTCGCGAGCGGCGGATTGTCCTTCACGGCGTCGGCGAGGATCTCGATCGTGCCCGTGATCACGGTGAGCATGTTGTTGAATTCGTGCGCGATGCCGCCGGTGAGCTGGCCGACCGCCTCCATCTTCTGGGCCTGGATCAGCTGCTCCTCGGCGGCACGCTTCTGGGTGACATCCTTGACGAAATTGTTGATGAGGGTGCGTCCCCCGAGCTGGAGCGCCGTGCTGGACGCCTCGATCAGGATCTCGTCGCCGTTCCGGTGCAGCAGGGTCGCTTCGAACCGGATGCCGATCGGCGTATCCGACAGTTCCGGCAGCAGCCGCATCATGCGTTGCCTGAAGCCGTCGCGCAGCGGCTCGGCGACGAGGAGGTTGACGACGTCCGTGCCGAGCGCCTCCTTGCGCGTCCAACCGGTCAAGGCTTCGGCCTGAATGCTCCACTCCAGGACGATACCGTTCGCATCGGTTTGAACGAAGGCATCGAGCGCGGTCTTGATGACGGCCTGGGTAATTTGCGCGCTGGCCTGCGCCTGCTCGGCCAGTCGTGCGGCAATGCGCTTGTCCTGCAACGTCGCGATCATGCGCGTGCAGAGCCGCGCGTTCAGCGCCGCAACGAGACCGCTTGCGAGCAGGGCGATGAGCTGGACCGTGCCGAACCCGGTTCCGGTCACGGCATAGGAGGCGAGGAGGGCCGCCGCAGTCACGACGACCTGCGCGACCATCGCGAGTGTCAGAAGCCCCCTGAATTTCATGGTCTCACACCAACGCGTCGGTCGCGGACCCTCGCGTCCACCCTGTCAATGAGTCCGGCTCCACGTGAGCTACAGATTCCGCGCGGCGGCGTCGAGGAGCAATTTGCGGTGGTGCCGGGCGGCGGCGCTTCAACCTGCCGGAGAATCGGTCTGGCGCAGCGTCGTCACCCAGATCACGCGCGCGGTCTGCTGGGTCGGGTTGTCGAACATGTGCGGCACGATGCTCGGAAAGCGAAAGCTGTCACCGGCTTCGAGCAGATGGGCCTGGTTGTCGAGCCACAGCCGCAGGCTGCCCGAGAGGATATAGCCCGCCTTCTCGCCGGTATGCTGCAGGAAGTCGGTGCCGGACGAGGCGCCGGGATTGAGCGTGAGCTCATAGAGTTCGAGCTGGCCTTTGTCTGCCGGCGTCAGCGCTTCCTTGACGACGCCGCTAGCGGTGAGCCGCAGCAGGCGCCGGCTGTTCTTGCGCACGATGTAGCGTTGCACGTCGGCGGGATCGGTGGTTTCGAAGAAATAGGAGATCGGGACGTCGAGCGCGATGCTGAGCAGGCGCAGCGTGCGTATCGACGGCATGGCGCGCGCGCGCTCGAGCTGGCTGATCATGCCGTTGGAGAGGCCGGTCTTGTTGGCGACGTCCTGGATCGACAGCCCGGCGCGCTGACGCAGCAGCCGCACGGTCTCGCCGAGGCGCTGGTCGATCGCATCGTCGGCCTCGAGCGCCGGGGCGTCCTTCGGACCGTTCGTGTCCCCGCGACCATCCATGTCGCTCTCCCATGCATTGCCTCGCCGCCCAAAATGGTCCGGCGCTGTGAAAAGGTCGCGCATCCTAGCAATGTGATTGACAGCTGTATTTAGTCGTGATGAACTTTTGATAGAAAAATTTAGAAGCACTAAAGCCCACTCCTGTCCCTTTGCCGGGGTCTTGGGGGCGCGGGGGACGGTGCCGCGTGCGAAAAACGGAGAGTGGTCATGGCGGACGACACCGGGAAGTTCGGCGTTGGAGCACTGCATCTCGGCGTTCCGAATCGCCGTCAGCTCTTTCAGCTCGGCGCGGGCGCCGCGGCGGGATGGACGCTTTCAGGCCATGCATTTGCGCAGACCGAACGCCCCTCCAATCCGCCGGACAAGCCGCGCGGGCAGGTGATCGCGGCGCTGTCGCAGGAGCCGACGGTCTTTCATCCCCTGATGCCGGGCATCGAGGTCGACCAGGGCATCTGGTGGCAGGTGTTCTCGCCGCTCTGGTTCATCGATCCCGACGGCACCTTCGTTCCCGACCTCGCGCGCGAAGTCCCGACCATCGCGAATGGCGGCCTGTCGGCCGACGGCCTGACCTGGAAGATCAAGCTGCGCAGCGACGTGAAGTGGCATGACGGCACGCCGTTCACGGCCGAGGACGTAAAATTCTCGCTCGAACTGATCAACAATCCTGATTTCCGCGCCCGCAGCCGCGTCGGCCATAACCTCGTGAAGGACATCAAGGTCGTCGCGCCCGACGAGATCCATTGGCGGATGGAGACGGCCTATTCGCCTTATATGTCGATCCTGGGCGCGCTGACCTTCATCGTACCCAAGCACATCCTGGAAAAGCTGTCGGATCCGAACGCCTCGCCGTTCCACAATGCGCCTGTCGGCACCGGGCCGTTCCGCTGGGGCGAGCGTGTGCCGGGCGACCACATCCTCTTGAATGCTCATGCCGGCTACCACGGCAAGGGACCCTACGTTGAGCGCGTGGTGTTCAAGTACATTCCGGACCTCACCGTCCTCTACACCCAGTTCCGCACCGGCCAGGTCGATTACACCGGCCTGCAAGGCATTTTGCCGAACTTCGTCCAGGAGGCGAAGACGCTGAAGGGGCGCAAGATCTTCGTCTCCGCGACATCCTCGGTGGAGCACATCGCGCCCAATCTGGAGTTTGGTGCGTTCGCCGACCGCACGGTGCGCGAAGCCTTGTATCTCGCCATCAACAAGCAGGCGATCATCGATGCGCTGAATTACGGCCTGCCGACGCAAACCGAGAGTTTCGTGCCGCAGCAGGCCTGGTCGTTCCAGCAGGGCCTGCCGCAGCACAAATATGATCCTGCCAAGGCCAATGCGCTGCTCGATGCCGCGGGATGGGTTCGCGGCGCCGGCGGCGTGCGCGAGAAGGGTGGCGTCAAGCTCGAATTCGCCAACTCGACCACATCCGGCAACGCCGTGCGCGAGCAGACCCAGCAGCTCCTGATCCAGGATTGGCGCGCGATCGGCGCCGCGATGCGTGTCAACAACATGCCGGCTGCGGTGATCTGGGGTGACTTCTGGCAGCAGTCGAAGTTCAACTCGGTGATCGTGGGGGTGAACTTCATGCTGGGCAGCGACCCCGATGTGACGCCGCGCTTCGGCTCCGGCGCCATTCCCGCCAAGGGCGGCCGCGGCTACAACACCTATCAGTACCAGAGCCCGGAAGCGGATCGGCTTCTCGCCGAAGGCGCCAGGCAGTTCGATCTGGCGCAACGCAAGACCACCTATGGCGAGCTGCAAAAGCTCATCCGCAACGATCTCGCCATCCTGCCGCTGTTCCAGGGCTTCATCGCGGAAGGCGTGAAGGAAGGGCTCCAGGGTTTCCGCCCCAACATCAACATGTCGATCAACTGTTGGAACATCCGCGAGTGGTATTGGGCCTGATGCATCCGATCCGCGGGATCGCCTGAGATGGCCCGTTACGTCGCCAATCGCCTGGCGCAGGCGATCATGCTGCTGGTGATCGTCTCAGCGATCGGCTTCGCCATCCTGCATCTGGCGCCCGGCGGCCCGCTCTCGCAATTTGCGGCCTCTGCGCAGATGACGCAGGAGGATCTCGATCGCGTCACCAGCCAGCTCGGGCTCGATCGTCCGCTTCCGATCCAGTATCTCGATTGGTTCGGTCGTATGCTGAAAGGCGACTGGGGTCGCTCCTACCGCGACGGCGAGGCCGTGCTGTCGGTGATCTCCTCGCATCTCGGTGCCACCATGGAGCTGATGGCGACGGCGACGATCATCGCGGTCTTGCTTGGCTGCTGGATCGGCGTGCTTGGCGCGCTCCGCCGCTACTCGCTGTTTGATACGCTCGCAACCGTCGGCGCCATGATTGCGCTGTCGATCCCGACCTTCTGGTTCGGCCTCGTTACCATCTACGTGTTCTCGGTGAAGCTCGGCTGGCTGCCGTCCGGCAATCGCGAGACCGTCGGCGACGGCTCCTTCCTCGACCTGCTGCATCATCTGATTGCGCCGGCGCTGGTACTGGCGCTGGTCGAGACCGCGATGTGGGGCCGCTTCATGCGCTCCTCGATGTTAGAGGTGATCAACCAGGACTACATCCGCACCGCGCGTGCGAAAGGCATGCCGGAATGGCGTATCCTCACCGTTCACGCCCTGCGCAACGCGCTGCTGCCGATGATCACGGTGGCCGGCCTCCAGTTTCCGACGCTGCTCGGTGGCGCGTTGGTCGCCGAGACCGTATTCACCTGGCCGGGCATGGGTCGGCTGTTCCTCGATTCCATCGGCTATCGCGACTATCCCGTGGTAATGGGCATCCTGATGTTCTCGGCGACGATGGTGCTGATCGGCTCGCTGCTCGCCGACATCTTTTACGCCGTCGTCGATCCGCGCATCCGGGTGGGCTAGACGATGGCGACTGCAGCCCTCTCCACCGTCCAGCTCGCACCCGGCCAGGCCGCGTGGCGGCGATTCCGCCGGCATCGCCTCGCGCTCGCGGGCGCGGTGATCATTCTGGTTCTCATCCTCGGCTCGGCATTCGGCCCGTATCTGCTACCGTTCGACGACACCTATATCGACATCATGAAGCGGTTCGCGCCGCCGTTTTCGGGCGCGCACATCCTCGGCACGGACGAGCTCGGCCGTGACGTGCTGGCGCGGCTGATGATGGGCGGGCGCGTGTCGCTCTCGATCGGCATCGTCGCGATGGTGATTGCGATGGCGGTCGGCATCGTGGTCGGCGCCTTTGCCGGCTTCTATGGCGGCGTGGTCGGCGCGGTACTGATGCGGCTCGTCGACGCGGTATTATGCTTTCCGACGATCTTCCTGCTGCTTGCGCTCGCGGCGCTCACCGAGCCGGGCCTTATCACCACCACCGTGCTGATTGCGGCGACCGCCTGGATGGCCGTTGCCCGCGTCGTGGAGGCCCAGGTGCGTTCGCTGCGCGAGCGTGAGTTTGCGGTCGCGGCTCTCGCCTTCGGCTCGTCGAACATGCGCATCATGTTCCGCGAGCTTGTGCCGAATGCGATGGCGCCGATCATGGTGGCGGCGACGTTGAACGTCGCCAAGGCGATCTTGCTCGAATCCTATGTCAGCTATCTCGGTTACGGCATCCAGCCGCCTGCCGCGAGCTGGGGCAACATGCTCAACAACGCGCAGATCTATCTCACCAGCGCGCCCTGGCTCGCGATCGCGCCGGGCCTCGCGATCACGCTTGCCGTGACGAGCTTCAACTTCCTCGGGGACGGCCTGCGCGACGCGCTCGATCCGCGAATGAACATCCCATGACGAGCAAGATCTCGATCGAATTGAAGTCCAGGCTGATGTTAAGGAGTGTCTCATGTCCCCGCCGCTCACCCGCATAAACAGCGACGAGCGCCTGCCGGCGCAGGCGGACGTCGTCGTCATCGGCGGCGGCGTCATCGGCGTCTCCGCAGCCTATCATCTAGCGAAGAAGGGCCTCTCCGTCGCGCTGGTCGAGAAGGGACATGTCGGCGGTGAACAGTCGAGCCGCAATTGGGGCTGGTGCCGCCAGCAGGGTCGCGCGCGTGAAGAAATTCCTCTTGCCCGCGAGGCGCTGCGCCTGTGGGAAGACATGCAGAACGATGCCGGCGTCGACGCCGGCTTCCGCCGCACCGGCGTGCTGTTCCTGACCAAGAGCAAGGATGAGCTCGCCAGCTGGGAGCGATGGGCGGCAACGGCGCGCGAGATGCAGGTGCACTCGACCGTCCTGACGCCGGCCGAGGTCGCCGAGCGGCTGCCCGGTAATTCCGAGAAATGGGTCGGCGGCCTGCACACGCCGAGCGATGGGCGCGCCGAGCCGTCGATGGCTGTGCCCGCGCTTGCGACCGCCGCGCGAAAACACGGCGTCACCCTCCATCAGGGCTGCGCCGCGCGCGGACTGGAAACGCAGGGTGGACGGGTCAGCGCCGTCGTCACCGAGAAGGGCGCCGTTCGCACGCAATCGGTACTGCTGTCCGGAGGGGCGTGGTCATCGCTGTTCTGCCGGCGCCACGGCATCGATCTGCCGATCGGCCTCGTCAACGCCACCGCATGCCGGACTACGCCGGGACCGGAGATCACCTCCGGTGCGCTCGGCACCGATCTCTACTGCATCCGCCGCCGCCTTGACGGCGGTTTCACCTTGGCGCTGCGCAACCGCGGCACGGTTGAACTGTCGCCCGACCTGTTCCGCTATGCGCTGACCTTCTGGCCGACCTACCTGCACCGCAAGAACGGGTTGAAACTGTCGCTCGGCAAGTCGTTCTTCGATCAACTCATGCGCGGCAGGGACTGGAGCCTGGACAAGCCGTCGCCGTTCGAGACCGAGCGTGTCCGTGACCCCGCGCCTGACATGTCGCTGGTCAATGCGGCGCTGGCTTCGCTGATCAAATCGAATCCGGAACTGAAGGACATCGAGATCGCGGAAGCCTGGGGCGGCACGATCGACTGTACGCCGGATACCATCCCGGTGATTTCGCCGGTCGACGCCTTGCCGGGCTTCTTCCTTGCCACCGGTTTCTCCGGCCATGGCTTCGGCATCGGCCCCGCGGCGGGCAAGCTGGCCGCCGACATCGTGACGGGCGCGACGCCGCTGGTCGATCCTGCGGCGTACAGCCACAAGCGCCTGATCGACGGCCGGCGGCTCGCGCCGGTCAGCCCGTTCTGAGAGTTTTGGCGGCATGACGGTTCTCTACAAGGCTAACATGGTTCGGGGCGAGGAGTGGGCGCGCTTCTTCGCCGAGCGCGCGCCTGATGTGCCGTTCCGGCTCTGGCCCGACGTCGGCGATCCCGCTGACGTCCGCTATCTCGTGGCGTGGGTGCCGCCGGATGACATCGCGACGACTTTCCCTAATGTCGAGCTCGTCTTCTCGGTCGGTGCGGGCGTGGACCAGTTCGACGCATCAAAACTTCCGCCGCATATTCCGTTGGTGCGCATGCTCGAGCCCGGCATCGCCGAAACCATGGTCGAATATGTAACCATGTCTGTGCTCGCCTTGCATCGTGATCTCCTGGACTTCATCGCCCAGCAGAAGGAGCAGGTCTGGCGCGAGATCCGGATCACGCCGGCCAAGCGTCGTCGTGTCGGCGTGATGGGCCTCGGCCAGCTTGGTCAGGCCGTGCTCGATCGCCTCAAGACGTTCGACTTTCCGCTTCTCGGCTGGAACCGCTCACCGCGCGAGATCGAGGGCGTGACCTGCTATGCGGGCGCGGATGCGCTGCCGGATTTCCTTGCGCAGGCCGACATTCTCGTCTGCCTGCTGCCTTTGACCGACGAGACCCGCGGCATCCTGAACGCCGACCTGTTCGCGCGCCTGCCGCGCGGCGCGTTCCTCGTCAATGTCGGGCGTGGCCCGCATCTGGTCGAAGCCGATTTTCTCGCAGCGCTCGACAGCGGTGCGTTGTCCGGCGCCGTCCTCGATGTCGCCGAGCCGGAGCCGCTGCCTGCGGGTCATCCGTTCTGGAGCCACCCGCGCATCCTGCTGACGCCGCATAATGCCAGCATGACGACGCCAGATACGGCGGTCGATTTCGTGCTCGACGTGATTGAACGCCACCGCCGCGGCGAGGATTTGCCTGGGCGTGTCGACCGTAGTCGTGGCTATTAGGACATCGGCATGAGCATGGGCGCAAGCATACCCGACCACGTCGTTGCCGACGCGCAGGCGCCGGTGCTGTCGGTCTCAGGCCTCACCACGTCCTTCCTGCGCGAGCGGCAATGGAGTCCGGTCGTCCGCAATGTATCGTTCGATGTCTCTCCCAAGGAGACCGTGGCTATCGTCGGTGAGTCCGGTTCCGGCAAGAGCGTCACTGCACTCTCGATCATGCGGCTCATTCCGAAGGAGAACGGCCGCGTCGAAGGCAGCGTCCGGCTTGCCGGTCGCGATCTACTGACGCTGCCCGAGAGCAGCATGAAGGATGTTCGTGGCAACGAAATCGCCATGATCTTTCAGGAGCCGATGACGAGCCTCAATCCGGTGCTCACCATCGGCTTCCAGATTGCGGAAGCGCTGATCCAGCACCGCTGCCTATCACGCGCGGCGGCGGAGGCCGAGACCATCCGCTTGCTCGATCGTGTTCGCATTCCCGCGGCAAAATCGCGCTTCCATGAGCATCCGCATCGCTTCTCCGGTGGTATGCGCCAGCGCGTGATGATCGCGATGGCGCTGGCCTGCAAGCCGAAACTCCTGATCGCCGACGAGCCGACCACTGCGCTCGACGTCACCATTCAGGCGCAGATCCTGGAGCTGTTGAAGGAGCTCCAGAACGAGGAGGGGATGTCGATCCTCTTCATCACCCACGACATGGGCGTGGTCGCCGAGATCGCGGACCGCACCGTGGTGATGTATGGCGGCCAGGCGGTGGAGACCGACGCGACCTCGCGCATCTTCGCAGCGCCCTCGCATCCCTATACGAGGGCACTGCTCGCCGCTGTGCCGCGCCTCGGCTCCATGGGTGGACGCGTGCGGCCGATGCGGTTTCCGATCGTCGACAAGGTGACGGGGACCTCGGACGATCCGTCGGAGACACCCGATACGGTCTCGACCGCCGAGCGCCCGCTGCTCGAAGTCGCCAACCTCACCACGCGCTTTCCGATCCGTTCGGGCCTGTTCGGCAAAGTCTCGGGCCGCGTCCATGCGGTCGAGAACATTTCCTTCACCTTGCGCGCCGGCGAGACGCTGGCACTGGTCGGCGAATCCGGCTGCGGGAAGTCGACGACGGGCCGTTCCATCCTCAAGCTGACGGAGCCGGACAGCGGCACCGTTCTGATCGACGGGCAGGATGTGCTGGCCATGAATGCCCGCACCTTGCGCGACTTCCGCAAGCAGATGCAGATCGTGTTTCAGGATCCGTTCGCGAGCCTCAATCCGCGCATGTCGGTGGGAACGGCTGTTGCTGCTCCGCTGCTCGCCAACGGGCTCGCCACGGCGTCGCAGGCGCGCGACAAGGTCGCCGATTTGCTCGTGCGCGTCGGCCTCACCGCCGACATGGCCGCGCGTTTTCCGCACGAATTCTCCGGCGGTCAGCGCCAGCGCATCTGCATCGCACGCGCGCTTGCGCTCGGACCGAAGCTGATCGTCGCGGACGAAGCGGTCTCCGCGCTCGACGTTTCGGTCAAGGCGCAGGTCGTCAATCTGATGCTCGACCTTCAGGCCAGCATGGGGCTTGCCTATCTCTTCATTTCCCACGACATCGCGGTGGTCGAGCGCATGAGCCACCGCGTCGCGCTGATGTATCTCGGCGAGATCGTCGAGACCGGCCCGCGCGCGGCATTGTTCGGCAATCCGCAGCACCCCTATACGAAGAAGCTGATGGCGGCCGTGCCGGTGCCCGATCCAGCGCGCCGCGGCACCCGGCGCGAGGCCTCGAACGACGAGATCAGAAGCCCCGTGCGCGCGCCCGACTACCAGCCGCCGGTTCGGCAATATCGCGAAGTGTCGCCGGGTCACGTCGTCCAGGTCTGGGGCGAGGAGTGGTCCGCCTGAGGCGCGCAGGCGCGGTGCGTTTCCGGTGACGCGGCCTAACCTCATGAGTTGACGTGCACGAAACAGGAAGGGCGGATAGATTTGACGTCGGCGAAATGCGGGGACAGCTTGCGAGCTGACCGCGCCGTTCAGCTCCTGCTTGCGCGCTCCCGGGTGTCGCGACGATGCAGAGGCGTCCTCCGGAAATTGTGACCGGATGGAGCGACAGGAAACCACGGTATGTGAACCGTCTCACATTCCATCATCCTTTTTTGAGCTATCACTCCCACAAGAAATTGCCGCACCCGGAGCTAATTGACAGACACGGGTGAGATGCAATGCCTGCGAAGCGGCGAGCTCGCAGCTTTGGATTGGCTCTCGTCTTGCTCATGAGCAAGCCAGCCCCATCACTCAGCACAGATCTTTCAGAAATTGGAATCCACGGAATCGCAAAGCACGTCCACGAGGCAGCCTCTATTCGAGGTCGGCCGGTAGGCCGCTACTTACCTGAGAGGGAGACTCCAATGAAGATTAGCAATGCAGTTTCCAGCGCATTATCCGTAACGAAGCAAACCGGCAATCTTCGGATCGCTCGTTCCAGTCTGATCAAATCGGCCCATCTGATTGAAAGAATTGGGCTCGCAGCCGTTGGGGCCTCTTGCGGCCTCTATGTGGGTGCGACCCTGTTGCGTCAGAAAGACGGACTGTTTGAAAGCGGCTGGATCGTGCTGCTAACGATGCTGTACGGAGCTCTTAGCTATTATGTCGGAATTGATTTGTCCCGTAGTGCCGCTCGGAGGTCGATTTCGAGCATCTCGGAAGAATGGAACGGTTTCGAGGCGGCTGAGGTCATGAGTGCGGCCGGAACGTTTGGCGCCGCGATTGCTGCAACTCTGTCCGTCAGCATCCTTGTCCTTGATCAAACCTTGCCCAATGGCCTGATAGGCTTTGTTGCCGGCTGTTGGGTGGTTGGTTCTTCGCTTCAAGTTGCGGCGGGGACGATGGCTCGCAACTACGAAGGGTCCATGGGCAAGGAATGAACAAAACTGTGCTCACGGAAAAACGTCTGCTTGGCGTCGTGACGTGGGCACAGGCCGCAGTGTTGGTTTCGGCTTCAGGTCTGAAAGTGAGTAGCTGACGGCTGACAACTCATCGCAACCTCTGTCGTCCAACGCTGCGTGGTGATGATTTTTAGTAGCGCAGCCGTTCGCATCGAGCAATGTACTTGCCTGGAAGCGGTGCCGGTACTGAGCAACCTAAATGATCGCGCGACAAACAAGACGTGCCATCATGGTGGTGTTGGGATATTGTCCCCGCGCGCCGTGGTCCAAAAATTCTGCTAACCGCCAACCACACGATCGGTGGAGCCAATGCAGATTGCGGAGTGGCTCGAGAAGCTGGGGCTTGGGCAATACGCAGAGCGTCTTGTCCAAAATGGGATTGACATCGACGTCCTTCCCGAACTGATGGACGAGGACTTCGATAAGCTCGGAGTCCTGCTCGGCCATCGCCGCAAAATGCTGCGTGCTATTGCCGACCTCGATCCAGCCGCGTTGATCGCATCGCCGGCTCCTCCTCATGACGCCGAGCGGCGCCATCTCACCGTCATGTTCTGCGATCTGGTCGGCTCGACTGCGCTCTCGGCGCGTCTCGATCCCGAGGATATGTGGGAAGTGATCCGGGCCTATCGCGCGGCCTGCGCGAGAGTCATTGCCGCTTATGACGGCAGGATAGCCAGGTTCGTTGGCGACGGAATACTCGTCTATTTCGGCTATCCTCGCGCCCACGAGGATGACGCGGAGCGCGCAGTGCGAGCGGGGCTCGACACTATAGCCGCGATCCGGCAGCTCAAAACAGGCGCTGACGAACGGGTTGAAATGCGAATTGCAATTGCGACCGGGCCTGTGGTGGTCGGCGACCTCATCAGTGGAGATGCGTCAGAGGAGCACGCAACCGTCGGCGATACACCCAACCTCGCTGCTCGGCTCCAGAGCCTGGCGGAGCCGGGGGCGGTCGTCGTTGCTTCGTCGACGCGCCGGCTGCTTGGTGATCTCTTCGCTTTTCGCAATCTCGGCCGCCGTGAAGTCAAGGGAATAGCCGAACCCATCGCAGTCTGGGCGGTGGAGGGAGCGACCGCATCCGAGAGTCGCTTCGAGGCGGTCCGCGCGGCGCGCTCGATCGGCTTTGTTGGCCGCAAGGACGAGATCGAATTCATTCTCTCGCGCCAGCGCCGGGCATGGCAGGGGCAGGGCCAGATGGTATTGATTTCTGGCGAAGCGGGCATCGGCAAGTCGCGCATTGTCGCAACGCTGTCCGAAAGCCCCTCGTTGGGCGCGCACCGCCGGGTGCGATATCAGTGTTCGCCTTACCACACCAACAGTGCGCTTCATCCCTTTGTCGCGCAGCTCGAGCGCGCCGCCGGCATCCGCTCGCACGATACGTGCGGGCAAAAGCTCGACAAGCTCGAAGCAATGCTGGCGCTTGGAACACAGCAGGTCGCCCGAGCGACACCGCTCATTGCGGCTCTCCTTTCGATTCCAACCGGAGACCATTGTTCGCCGCTCGGTTTGAGCCCGGCGCAGCAGCGGCGACAGACATTTGCCGCCCTTCTCGATCAGCTCGAGGGGTTGGCGCGAGAGCAACCCCTGCTAATTATCTGCGAGGATATGCATTGGGCCGATGCCACGACACTTGAACTGTTCGATCTCGCGGTCGATCGGATCAGGGGACTGCCGATACTCGTGCTCATGACATCCCGGCCGGAGTTCGAGCCCTCATGGTCGGGCCTTGCCAACGTCAGTCTGTTGCGGCTCGACCGGCTCGACCGGCAGGACTCGCGCGCGCTGGTCGAACAGGTGGCCGTGGGTCGCCAGCTGCCACGCGAGATGATGAAGCAGATCATCGACAAGACGGATGGCATCCCGCTATTCGTCGAAGAATTGACCAAGATGGTGCTCGAGTCCGGGCTGCTCGTCGAAGATGCCGGGCGCTATCGCCTCAATAGTCCGCTCCCGCCGCTCGCTATTCCCGCGACGCTGCAAGATTCGCTGATGGCGCGGCTCGACCGGCTCGCTCCAGTCAAGGAGGTGGCGCAGATAGGCGCCGCCATCGGCCGCGACTTCTCATACGCGCTGCTGAAATATGTGGCGGGACGCGATGATCTGACGCTGAGTGCTGCGCTAGGGCAACTCGAAGAGGCCGAACTGCTGGTGCGTCGCGGGGTTCCGCCCGAAGCAAACTATAGTTTCAAGCACGCTCTCGTTCAGGAAACAGCCTACGAGAGCCTGCTCAAGAGCAAACGGCATGTGCTGCACACCCGCATCGGCGACGTCCTGCGCGAAAAGTTTCCGGTCGTCGCTGAGACCGAGCCGGAAGTTCTGGCACACCACTTCACTGAGGCGGGGTTGAGCGAGGTCGCCCACGAGTGGTGGCGCAAGGCGGGACAGCAGGCGCTGAAGCGTTCGGCCTATTCCGAGGCGATCGCACATCTCGGCAAGGCGATTGCCACCGCCGGTGAGTTGCCTGATGAGCCTCGCGGGATGATGAGCAGGCTCCATCTTCAAATCGCCTATGGTCGCGCACTACGGGGCAGCCTCGGGCACAGCGCTCCCGAAACGGTAGCCGCATGGACGCGCGCTCGGCAGTTCGTAGCCGACATCAATGATCCAGTTGAACTTGCGCCGGTCCATTCGGGACTCTTCAATGCCTGCCTGACACACGGCGAACTCGCTCCGATGCGGGAGCTGGCGGATGCCATCGGGAGCGCCGCTGACCGACGACCGGACTCCCCGGTGGCCGCCGTCGTAGCCCACTGGACGGGCGGGGTTACCTGCTGGTTCGGGGGTGACTACTTGAACGCGAGAGTGCATCTTGAGCAGGCGCTGGATATCTATGGTGCCGAGCCGGATCCCGCGACGTTCAGGGCTTCGGCGCTGGATCTTCCGTTCGTGATTATGAGATTTCTTGCCCTGGTGCTCTGGCCGCTTGGCGGGATCGCTCGCGCGCGCCGGCTCGCCGCCGAAGCGGTGAGTGCTTCAGGAGAAAAACGGGCTCTTTCCCAGGCCAATGCGCTTGTTCATCGCGCTGTGTTTGACGGACTATGCGGGGGCATGTTGCAGCAAACAGAGACGATCCTGGCGCTCGGTCTCGCTCGCGACCACACGATGCCGCTGTATGTGGCCGCCGGCACCTACCTGAATGGCCTGGCCAAGTGGCGCGCCGGCGACCGAACGACCGGATTGACGGAAATGCGCCGCGGCTGGACCTTGCTGCACGAGAATGACTGCTATCTCTGTGAACCGTTTTGGGGGATGCATGTCGCCATGGCGGCCGCAGAGTCGGGTCAACTCGAAAACGGGCTGGAAATCTTGAGCGAATTGATCGCATGGGCGGGCCAATCCGGTCAGCATTGGCTTGATGCCGAGCTGCATCGCGTCTACGGCGAACTGTTGTCGCGCCATGACCCTGACGAATGCAGTGCCGAAAATGCCCTCAAGCGAGCGCTGGAAATCGCACGACACCAACAGGCGAAGACTTTCGAGTTGCGCAGCGCCCTTGGTCTCGCACGCCTGCTCAAGAGAAAGGGCCGAGCGGGCGCGGTATCCGAGGTGCTCGCTCCCGTCCTTGCTGAATTCGATGCGGAGCGAAATCTTCCCGAAGTCGAAGAAGCGAAAGAGCTGCTCAAGCAAGAGCGTTAGCCGCGTGCTCTCTAGCCGGTCGTTTGGGGGCAGAGGCGTCTCGATATGCCGCCAGCATCTTCGAACCTCAATGCGCAATTGCACATTGAGATTTGCAACGTGACGTATGGGCCAGGGAACGGCGCTTCACGAGTTGACGTGCACGAAATCCCGCAGCAGCGGATAGATCTCGTTGTTCCAGCGCTTGCCCGAGAACACGCCGTAATGTCCGACACCGTGGTGGACGCGGCGATAGGCGCGCACGCCGGTGCAAAGGTCTTGTGCCGCGAGCGTCTGGCCGCCGGTTCGGCAATATCGCGAAGTGTCGCCGGGTCACGTCGTCCAGGTCTGGGGCGAGGAGTGGTCCGCCTGAGGCGCGCAGGCGCGCTGCGAATGCTTTCGAGAACGCACGACGAAATCGTGCGGTGAGTCGCAGAACAGATTAACTGTGTTGTCCTTCGCGATGCCGGGCCTGTGACATCACGCTGAAATCACAATGAAATCATCGCGGCGCGATCCGGCGCGACAGCCTGCGGCAAAAGCTTCGTGTTATGCGCTGCGGCTGGACCATTGGCCGGCGATCTCCGATAATGCGCAAATATCGGGAAGGCCGACGAAGAAGTGCCTTTACGGATAGGTTTATTGAAATGACACAAGCGGGCGTCTACGGACGGAGGCTCGGACAGGGCCTTCACTCGAAGCAAGCACCAGTGCTGATCACGCGTTCGCTGCATAGCGCCGCGCTCGCGGTCACCGAAGTCCGCAACGACGATCCGACACCGGGTATTTCCGGCTCCCTGGCGGCGGAAGATGCCTATCTCGTCAGCCTGAAATTCCGCGATTATCCGGATTGCGAATGCTGGGAGCAGGGCCGCTGTGTCACCAAGGCGGATGTTCGCGCAGGAGCGACCTACCTGTACGACCTCAAGCGCGACCCGCGCTATGTGATCGACAAGCCGTTTCACTCGCTCTTCTTCTATTTGCCGCGCTCGGCCCTTAGTGACCTTGCCGTGCAGCCCCGCGGGTCCCGCATTGGCGAGCTCAGCTACGAGCCCGGTGTCGGTCATGACGACGCCATCATCCGACATGTCGGCGCTTCGTTGCAGGAAGGACTGCGTCGGCCCGACGAGACCAACCAGCTTTTCGTCGATCACATGATGCTCGCGCTCACCGCCCATGTCGGCCAGACCTATGGCGGGCTCAAACCCGCCGCAGAACCGAGCCGCGGCGGTCTCGCGCCATGGCAGGTGAAGCGCGCGTGTGAGCGGCTCGACTCCGATCTCTCAGGCAAGATCGCGTTGCAGCAGATCGCGACCGAGCTCGACCTTTCCGTCAGCCATTTCTCACGCGCATTCCGCATCTCCACCGGCCTGCCGCCGCATCAATGGCTGCTCCAACAGCGCGTGAAGGCAGCCAAGCAACTGATGACGGTCCGCGATCTGCCGTTGTCCGAGATTGCCATCTCGGCCGGATTTGCCAATCAGAGCCATTTCACGCGGGTGTTCTCATCCATGGTCGGCGTCAGTCCGGGCGCGTGGCGCCGAGAAACGGATGGCGGACGAGAAAAGATCTAATCAGCGCCGCTTCGCCAGCGAATTGTTGTAGGCCGCGCGGCGCGCCGCGAAAATCTCGTCCGGCGGATGGCCGATGCCGTCGGCGAGATTGGCCGGATCGAAGATGGACCGGTCGCAGGCATCGTTGGCTTCCAGACCGGTGATGACGATCGTCCCCAGCCGCACCTCCTCCCGGTTGTCCTCGTCCGGCCATCGCAGGGTGACGTCCATGACGGGATCGCCGGGACGGTCGAGCAGGGCCATCACGTTGAGGCGAACGTCGCCAGCTGCGATCCTCTGCGCGAGATCCTTGTGCAGGAAGTCGGCGGACTTCGCCCCGGCTTCGTCCTCACTCAGCGTGATATCGCCGCCGACAGGCGCGAGCTTGAACTTGATGAAGCGGGTCTCACCTTTCGCGCTGATCGCGGGAAAGGCGTGCACGCCCCAATAGGTCGTGCCGGCAAAGCTGCCGGGCAGCCGGCGCGCGGCGATGTAACTGGCCTGATTCAGCGTCTCAGGATTGGCCGCGGAGTAGGCCTTGACCTTCGCCATGTCGGGCTTGCCGTCCGCGCCCGGAATGCGCGCCTTGAGGAAGGCGAGCATCTGGTCCAGCGTTCGTGCAAAATGCACAGGCGCGCTTTCCACCAAAATGTCCGAGCGATGGGCGTCGTCGCCAAGCCTGAAGCTGAAGCCGCGCAGCACGAAATTGCTGGTGTCGGCTACGTCAGGATTGCCGCCGCCGACGGAGAAGCGGGCCAGCACGCGCGAAGGCCTTGTGAAGCTCAGCGATCGCGTGACCTCTGCCGCGCGGTCGGACGGGGTATAGGTGCCGCGCACGCATCGACCCTTGGCGAAGCTCGCGCGCACCTTCGGCGGATTGCCTGCGACCGTCTTCAGTGCGTCGACGATCGCGGCCGGCGTGGCGGCTGGGGTTGGCAATTCGGACATGGCAAGGCCTCCGGCTGAAGCGGCATGTCCGTGTTTTAGGGCTGGTGCAGCGCCGGCGTCTTTCCCAAAGCGACGATGCTTTGTCTGATATTGCCGAAGAGATTCCCGCGATGCACGCCATGTGCACGGCCCACAGTTTGATTCGTTCTAAGAGAGATTCTATTGGAGCATCGCCTTCGCGTTCTTTCCATCGCGGAGACCGGGGGGTACGGCTGTCGTAAGTGGAATGGGGCGTGATGGTGGGAATTCTGGTGGGTGGAGCGAGAGCTCCGTTTGTTGCCTTGCTTGGGGTGGTGTTGATGGGTTCCGCGACGGTGAGCGTCGCGCAAACGGCGCAGACAGCACCGGGCGCGACGTTGCCTCCTGTGACTGTCGACGCGGCAAAACCGCGCGCGACAACGCGCCATCAACCAACGCGAACTTCGCGCAGCACACGCTCCAATCAGCCGAGGGCGGCGACGGGACAGGGTGCCGAGGCCGCCCGCGTCGAGACGGCGGCAAGCCGAGGCACATTCCGCCAGGGCAATGGCCCGATCGAGGGATATGTCGCGCATCGAACATTGGCCGGAACCAAGACCAACACGCCGATCCTGGAAGTGCCGCAGTCGATCTCCGTGGTCGGCAGCGATCAAATCCGCGACCAGGGTGCGCGGTCGGTGGTGCAGGCCCTGAGCTACACGCCTGGCGTTGTCACCAACAGCCCGAACGACACGCGATTTGAATCGCTGCGGATCCGCGGCTTTCAGCCCGTCCTCTATCTCGACGGCATGCAGCTTCCATATGGTGCCAATCAATTCGGCCAGCCGAAGCTCGATCTCGCTTTGCTCGAACGGATCGAGGTGCTGCGAGGACCTTCATCGCCGCTTTACGGACAGGTCGCGCCGGGCGGCATGATCAATCTCGTCAGCCGATTGCCGACGGCGACGCCGGTCAACTCGGTCGAAGTTCTCGGCGATAGCTGGGGCAAGGCGCAAACCAATTTCGACATCGGCGGCATCAATCAGAAGGGTGATTTGTACTGGCGCATCGCCGGCACGCTGCATGACGGCGGGACGCAGGTCGATTTCGTCAACGATTTTCGCGGCGCGATCGCGCCGTCGTTCACCTGGAGGCCCGATCTCGACACCACCTTCACCTTCCTGAGCGGTTATCAGCGCGACATCACCGGTCTCACTCTGCAATTCTTTCCGGCCGTGGGCACGCTGCTGCCCAGTCCGAACGGACGCATTCCGCTCACGAAATTCCTCGGCGAGCCCGGCTTCGATCATTTCGATCGTCAGCAGGCATGGGTCGGCTACCAGTTCGAGCACTCGTTCAACGAGATCTGGACGGTGCGGCAGAACGTCCGTTACTTCAACCTCCAGACCAACACCTATGCGGTCGCCGGTGGCGGTGCGGCGGGTGTGAACCCCTATCCCAATTCCGGCGCAGGTGATTTCGCCACGCTCGCTCGCGCTTCCTTCAAGTTTCCGGAAAACGCCGACGCGTTCACCATAGACAATCAGGCCGAGGCCCGCTTTTCGACCGGCGCGTTCGCCCATACGGTGCTGATGGGGGTCGACTATCGTCACATCACCAGCGAACTGAATATGGGCATCGGCTCGGCACCATCGATCAATCTCAATAATACGGTCTATGGTGCGTCAATTGCGATGCCGACGACCGGCACCAACACCGGGCAGCGCCAGGATCAGACCGGCCTCTACGCGCAGGACCAGATCGCGCTTGGCGGATGGAGGCTGACGCTCAGCGGTCGCAACGACCGGGTCGGCAATGACACGCGGGACTTCATCAAGAACACGACCCAAAGCCAGAACGACCACGCATTCACAGGGCGAGCCGGACTGAATTATGTGTTCGACTCCGGTGTGGCGCCGTACATCGCCTATGCCACCTCGTTCCAGCCGACTCTCGGGACAACTGCCAGCGGTTCGGCATTGGTCCCGACCACGGCCAAGCAGGCCGAGATCGGAGTGAAGTATCAGCCGATCGGCACCAACCTGCTCTTGACGGCGGCGCTGTTCGACCTGACGCAGGAGAACGTCGTCACTCCGGATCTGAACGTCACGGGCAAGAGCGTGCAGACCGGCGAGGCCAGGTCCCGGGGCGCTGAATTTGAGGCAACGGCAAGCCTGACCGAAGGGTTGAAGCTGAAGGCCTCCTATGCTTACACCGACACCCTGACGACCAAGACCAATACGCCAAGCCAGCTCAACAAACACCTCACCATCCAGCCGATGAACCAGGCGGCGCTGTGGGCGGATTACACGTTCCAGCAGGGCCAGCTCACCGGCTTCGGCTTCGGCGGCGGCGTGCGCTACATCGGCGATTCCTATGGCGATCTCGCCAATACGATCTCGATCCCGAGCTACACGCTGTTAGATGCCGCAATCCACTACGACCTGTCGAATCTCGATCGCAGGCTCCGCGGTGTGCAGATTGCGGTGAATGCCACCAACCTGTTCAACAAGTACTACGTTGCGTCATGTACGACCCTGAGTTCCTGCTTCCTCGGCTCGGGGCGTACGGTGATCGGCAGCGTGCGCTATACCTGGTGACGAGAGAGAGCCGCCCCGCATGACGCCCCGTTCAATTCGGATCTGGAAGGAAGCGCACAAGTGGACGAGCCTCGTCTGCACGCTGTTCCTGTTCATGCTGTGCCTGACGGGACTGCCGCTGATCTTCCACGACGAAATTGACGCGGCGTTGGGTGCCACCGTTGAGCCCGATGCCGTGGCCGCGGGTACGCCGCTGCTGAGTTTCGACCGCGTCCTCGACATCGCCCGAGCGGCACGACCAAGTGACGTGATCACGATCGTCGGCGCAGATGATGAAAATCCCATCTGGAACGTTTTCATGGCATCGACCGTCACGACGCCGAAGGCCGATGCCATCGTTAGCGTCGACGGTCACACGGGACGGGTCCTCCATGTCGGCGCCGCCGTGCGCGGAGCTGTCACCAAGTTTCTTCTCGATCTCCATACGGACCTGTTCCTGGATCAGACCGGTATGCTGTTCCTGGGAGCGATTGGACTGCTTTTTTTGGTCTCGGTGGTTTCCGGCGTGGTCGTCTACGGTCCGTTCATGCGTCGGCTGGATTTCGGCACCATGAGGTCGCGCCGCCGGTTGTACTGGCTCGATGTGCACAATCTGTTCGGCATCGTCATTCTGGCGTGGACGCTCGTCGTCGGAATCACCGGTGTCATCAACACGCTGTCCCAGCAGATCGCAATGCACTGGCAGCGAACCGAACTCGTCGCGATGCTCGGTCCCTGGCGAAACGCGCCGGTGCCGCCGAAGCTCGCATCTGCACAGTTGGCGATCGATACCGCACTCGCACACGCTCCAGGCATGAAGGTGCAGTCGGTCGCCATGCCGGGATCGCCGTTTGCCGGGGGGCACCATTACGGCGTCTATTTGCGCGGTAACGAGCCGCTGACCTCGCGGCTGCTCAAGCCGGTGCTGATCAATGCCGATGACGGGTCGTTTGGCGAAACGAGGGACATGCCGCTTTATGTCAAGGCGTTGTTCGTCTCCAAGCCTCTGCATTTCGGTGACTATGGTGGCATGCCGCTGAAAATCATCTGGGCGCTGCTCGATCTCGTGACCCTCATCGTGCTCGGCAGTGGCCTCTATCTCTGGGCGGCGCGCCTGCGCAAGGCGCCGGCGCGATCGACCGCGGCGGCCGCGTCGCAATTGGTCGGCGCGGGGGCATCCCGATGATCGGCGCAAGGCGTTCCCTTGCCAGGATATTTCGGGCTCCGGTCGTGATCGCCTGCGTCATTGCTTTCGGGTTGGTCTCGGCGCTGCTCGGAGATGGGATCTGGGATCAGGCCTCCTGGATCGCACTTGCGGTTCCGCTCGCGATCATCCTCTTCTATGTCAGCAAGCGCGCCGCGAGCCGCCAGGCGTGACGGGGGCGCAGGCGCTCGCGCCGCGCCTTCAGGAATTCACGTGCACGAAATCCCGCAGCAGCGGATAGATCTCGTTGTTCCAGCGCTTGCCCGAGAACACGCCGTAATGGCCGACGCCGGCCTGCATGTGGTGGACGCGGCGATAGGCGCGCACGCCGGTGCAGAGGTCTTGCGCCGCGAGTGTCTGGCCGATCGAGCAGATATCGTCCTTCTCGCCCTCGATCGTCATCAGCCCCATGCGGCTGACGGCCTTGGTGTTCACCGGACGTCCCCGATGCATCAGCTTGCCCTGCGGCAGCAGATGTTCCTGGAATACGTCGCGCACGGTCTCGATGTAGAACTCGGCGGGCAGGTCCATCACCGCGAAATATTCGTCGTAGAAGGTCTTGATGCTGGCCGCCTTGTCCTTCTCGCCCTTGGCGATGTGGTTGGCCAGGTCCATGTGCTGCTTGATGTGGCGCTCGAGATTCATCGAGACGAAGGCGGTGAGCTGCACGAAGCCGGGATAGACTTTCCGAAGCGCGCCGCGGCACTGCATCGGCACGTAGTTGATCAGGTTCTGCTCGAACCAGTCGATCGGCCTGCTCTTGGCGAACTCGTTGACCCTGGTCGGCTGGATGCGCGTGTCGATCGGGCCCGCCATCAGTGTCAGCGTCGCCGGCCGCGAGGGATGGTTGCCCTCGCACATGATCGCGGCGGCCGCGAGCGCCGAGACCGAGGGCTGGCAGATCGCCACCATATGCGGGCGCGGGCCCAATTGGCCGAGGAAATCGACGAGGTGGTCGGTGTAGTCGTCGAGCCCGAAGCGACCCTCGCTGCGTGAAATGTCGCGTGGATTGTGCCAGTCGGTGATGTAGACGTCGTGGTCCTGCAGCAGCGTCTTCACGGTGCCGCGCAGCAGCGTCGCGAAATGGCCGGACATCGGCGCCACCAGCAGCATGGGCGGTTGCTCGGGCGCGCCATCCTTCTTGAAGTGGAGCAGCGAGCCGAACGGCGTCGCGTAGGCGACCTCCTCGGTGATGCCGACCTCGCGGTTGCCCACCATGACGCTGTCGATGCCGTAGGCGGGGCGGTGATAGGTGAGGGTGGAGCGCGAGATCAGCTCCAGCGCGGCCGACAGTCGGCCGACGACCTGATCCGACAAGCCCTGCGGCACCAGATTGAGGAATTGGAGTGCGGAGGAAGCGCCCGACCGCCACGGCGCCGTCAGGTCCATATGGTTCTGAAAGGCCTGATAATACATCGACATCATACTGAAACGCCCACCTGTCCCGTGCTGCTATGCAATATCGAAGCCAATCCGGAGGTGGGCCGACCTCCAGATTGGCACGTCGCTTGCTGCTTTATTTGCGGGAAGCGAGCATTCCCCGCAGGCCGGGCGGGTGCAGGTCAAAGGCGTGAGGGAAGGCCATATGGCGAAGGCGAAACTGACCATCAGCAGCAAGAACTACTCGTCCTGGTCGCTGCGTGGCTGGCTGCTGACGAAATTTTCCGGGCTCGATTTCGAGGAGATCGCTACCGCGCCCGACGACGCGTCGGCACGCGCGGAGATCCTGCTGCTGTCGTCATCGATCCTGGTGCCGTGCCTGCGGCACGACGGCGCCGTGGTCTGGGATACCCTGGCCATCGCCGAATATCTCAACGAGGCGATGCCGGATGCCGGCCTGCTGCCGACTGACCGCGTCCTGCGCGCACATTGCCGCTCGATCTGCGGCGAAATCCACTCCGGCTTCACCACGCTGCGCGCCTCGCTGCCGGTGAATCTGAAGGGACATTTCCCCGGCTTCAAGGTCTGGTCGCGCGCGCAGGCCGACATCGATCGCGTCTGGGCGATCTGGCGCGACTGCCTGGAGAGATCGGGCGGCCCCTTCCTGTTCGGCGAGAAGCGCACCATGGCGGATGCGATGTACGCCCCGGTGGTGACGCGCTTCGTCACCTATGACGTCAAGCTCGAACCGCTTCTGAAGGCCTATGCCGATACCATCCTGGCCATGCCCGAGATGAGGGAATGGATCGCAGCGGCAAGGGACGAGCCGGCCGAGATCGAGGAGCTCGAGGCCGAATATTAGGCAGGCCTGATGCCGCCCTGGCTGTTTTGGGGGCGCGGCCTGAACCGCCGCACCCGGCAGTCATGGCATTGAAGTCATTGAAGCCGTTAACTTTTTGGCGTCCGTGGCCGGCTCGGCCTGCTCACGCGCTGCACAGATATTGTATACGCGTGCGAACCGGTTGCGACATCTAGCCGTGAACAGGCGCGTACAGCGTCCCACGGCTGATTCGGGCGTGATTCGTTCGGGCCGCGTTCCGAAGGTTAAGCCGGGACGCGGCCCCGTTGCATTTTGAGACAGAATTCGATGCTCAGGCCACGCCCGAGTGCTTCAAGCGCGGCACGCGCCAGCCGATGACGGTTGCTTCGACCGCCACGCCGGCGGTGTGGTTCTGCCAGCGTCCCTCGACATAGCGGCAAGCGAACGGCAGTTGATATGTCCCGCTATGGTCCTCGCACAGCACTTCGACTGCAAGGCCAGGCGGCGGTTCTCCGGAGCCGTCGAATTCTGCAAGTCGTCTGTCGCGCGTTGCCATTCCAAAAATCTCCCCTAAACAAAGCCGCGGAAGAAGTGCCCATTTCCCTCCGCCTGCAGATCATCGCTCCCCGTCCGAGGGAACAGCTACAAGCTCAACGCGAGAATGCGGTGCGAGTGTGGTAGCCTTATGCGGCGGCGCGCAAAAAGCGCACATTGCCGTGATTGATTTGACGAGGAACCAGCATGCATCTTCGAAGTGCCGGCGTCTGTTTCGCGATGTTATTGCTCGCCGCGCTGGCGAATGCGCCGGTTCGCGCGCAGGACGTGCCCGGCATCGAGATCTGCACCGTCGAGAAGACCATGGAGCGCCGCACCAGCTGCCTCCAGAGCAACGTCGACTTTCTCCAGAAGACGATCACCAGGCTAAACCTCGATCACCAGCAGAAGCTGGACGCCGCGGCTCGCCAGATCGATGCGTTGAAGACGACGGTTGCCGGCTTGCAGAAGACGTTCGGCGATCTCCAGGCCGCGCAGGCGAAGATCGCGGAGGATGTGAAGAAGAAGCAGGACGCGCCGTCGCCGAAGGATGCGAAGTGAATGCCGTGTCCCGGACGCGGCGCAGCGTGTAGCGCTGCGACGCAGAGCCGGGACCGTGAAGCAGTAGCGCGCAACGCTGGCATACCATCCGGCTTGCTTGGCAAGCCGCGGTGACTTTGTCATAACCGCAGGCAAATCTTGCGTGTGGGGCCCGTGCCGGACATCCCGTGCAAGTCATAACAAGCCATCGGGAGGGTCCCCACATGTCCAACGTCCGCGTTCTCGCCACCGACCTCGAATTTCCCGAAGGGCCGGTCGTGATGCCGGACGGCTCGGTGGTGCTGGTGGAGATCCGCGGTCAGCGCCTGACCCGCGTTTATCCCGACGGCCGCAAGGAGATCGTCGCGAAGATTCCGGGCGGCCCGAACGGCGCGGCGCTCGGCCCCGACGGCAAGGTCTACATCTGCAACAATGGCGGCTTCTCCTGGATCCCGACCCGCAACATGATCATGCCCGGCCCGCAGCCGGACGATTATCTCGGCGGCTCGATCCAGCGCGTCGATCTCCAATCGGGCAAGATCGAAACCGTCGTCACCAAGTGCGGCGAGCACGATCTGCGCGGTCCGAACGATCTGGTGTTCGACAAGCACGGCGGCCTCTGGTTCTCCGATCTCGGCAAGCGCCGCGCGCGCGAGATGGACGTCGGCGGCATGTATTATCTCAAGCCCGGCATGAAGGAGATCGTCGAAATCGTTCATGGCGTATTGCCGGCCAACGGCATCGGCCTGTCGCCGGACGAGAACACCGTCTACATCGCGGAGACGCCGACGGGCCGGCTCTGGGCCTACGAGCTCTCCGCGCCCGGCACGCTGAAGCCGCGCGACGTGATCTATCGCGGCGAGCGCGGAAAACCGATCTGCGGCCTCGGCGGCTACCAGATGTTCGACTCGCTGGCGGTCGAAGCGAACGGCAATGTCTGCGTCGCCACCCTCGTCTCCGGCTGCATCTCGGTGATCGCGCCCGATGGCACCTTGGTCGAGCAGGTGCCGACCGGCGACCGCGTCACCACCAACATCGCCTTCGGCGGCCCCGAGCTGAAGACCGCGTACATCACACTCTCGGGCAAGGGCGAGCTGATCGCCATGGACTGGCCGCGCGGCGGTTTGCCGTTGAATTTCTTGAACAAGTGAGCCAAGCCGTTATTGCGAGCGAAGCGAAGCAATCAAGTAGACCCTCACCCTGAGGAGCGCGCCCTTAGCGCGCGTCTCGAAGGGCGAGGTCACCAGCGGGGCCTTCATCCTTCGAGACGCGCGAAGACGCGCTCCTCAGGACGAGGAGCAGGCACTCTGGATTGCTTCGCTTCGCTCGCAACGACAACAGAGAGAGACCTGCAATGCCCTGGCCTGATCCCATCACCCTGCGCGGACAGCATGCCCGACTCGAGCCGCTGTCGCATCAGCACCGCGAGGGGCTGATCGAGGCCGTGAAGGATGGCGAGCTCTCCACCATCTGGTACACCGCGATTCCGACGCCGGACAACATGGGCAAGGAAATCGACCGCCGGCTCGGTCTTCAGGCCACGGGCTCGATGCTCCCCTTCACCGTGTTCGATGGCAGCGGCAAGATCGTGGGCATGACGACCTACATGAACATCGATGCCGCCAACCGCCGCGTCGAGATCGGCTCGACCTGGTATGGCAAGAGCGCGCAGCGCGGCCCGCTCAACACGCAGTGCAAGCTGCTGCTGCTCACCCACGCCTTCGAAACCCTGGACTGCATCGCGGTGGAATTCCGCACGCATTTCTTCAATCACCAGAGCCGCGACGCCATCGAACGTCTGGGCGCTAAGCAGGACGGCATCCTGCGCAGCCACCAGGTCGCGCCCAACGGCACGCTGCGCGACACCGTCGTCTACAGCATCACAGCGGCCGAATGGCCGACGGTGCGGACGCATTTGAATTATCAACTCAACGACAAGCCGCGCTGAGCGGCGGCCGAGGCACCATGGATAGATTTGACTACGTGATCATCGGCGCGGGCTCGGCGGGTTGCGTGCTCACCAGCCGGCTGAGCGAAGATCCGAACGTGAGCGTCTGCGTGCTGGAGGCCGGACCCAGCGACTGGCATCCCTACATCCATCTGCCGGCGGGCTTCATCAAGACCTTCCACATGAAGAGCATAAACTGGGCCTACCAGCAGGAGGTCGGGCCCTGGACCGGCGGTCGCAGCATCTATGCCCCGCGCGGCAAGACGCTCGGCGGTTCGTCCTCGATCAACGGCCACATCTACAACCGCGGCCAGCGCATGGATTTCGACACCTGGGCGCAGATGGGCAATCGCGGCTGGGGCTATGCCGATGTGCTGCCTTACTTCCGGCGGCTGGAGAAGCGGGTCGGCGAGGGCGAGGACATTTACCGCGGCCGCGACGGCAATCTCACCGTCACCACGATGAACTGGCGCGATCCGCTCTGCGAAGCCTTCATGGAAGGCGCGGTCTCGCTCGGCATCCCCCGCAACCCCGATTACAACGGCAAGACCCAGGAAGGCGTCTCCTATTGTCAGCGCACCATCGACAAGGGCTTGCGCGTCTCCGGCTCGACCGCGTTTCTCAAGCCCGCGATGAAGCGGCCGAACGTGCATGTCCACACCCACGCGCACGCGACCGAGATCATCTTCGAGGGCAAGCGCGCCGTCGGCGTGCGCTACATGAAGGGCGGCTCGGGCGGCACGCCGGTGGAGGTGCGCGCCAACAAGGAAGTGATCCTCTCCGGCGGCACCTATAATTCGCCGCAGCTCTTGCAGCTCTCCGGCATCGGCTCGCCCGACCTGTTGCAGACCCACGGCATCCAGGTGCGTCACGCGCTGCCGGTCGGCGAGGGCCTGCAGGATCATTATGCGCCGCGCACGGTGGCGCGTGTCAAAGACATCAGGACCATCAACGAGCTTCGCCGCGGCTTCTCGCTGTGGATCGAGGCGCTGAAATGGGCGACCGCGCGCAAAGGCCTGCTCTCGCTGTCGCCGACCATGGTCTATTGCTTCTGGCATTCCGGCGAGAGCGCCGACTCGTCCGACCTTCAGCTCACCTTCACGCCGGCGAGCTACAAGGAAGGCGTGCAGGGCCAGCTCGAGGACGAGCCCGGCATGACGGTGGCCTCCTGGCAGCAGCGCCCCGAGAGCCGCGGCTATGTCCGCATCCGCTCCAGTGATCCCTTTGCGCCGCCGATCATCCAGACCAACTATCTCGACGCCGAGCTCGACCGCCGCGTCATCGTCGGCGGCATGAAGCTCGCGCGGCGCCTTCTGAAGTCCGCGCCCTTGTCGCCTTATTACGCCTACGAGGATTTCCCCGGTCCTGACATCAACACCGACGACGAGTTCCTGGCCGCCGCCACCGAACGCGGCACCACCACCTTCCATCCCGGCTGCACCTGCCGCATGGGCCCGGCCGATTCGACCTGGGCGGTCGTCGACGACCAGCTCCGCGTTCACGGCCTCGAAGGCCTCCGCGTGATCGATGCCTCCGTGATGCCGCGCATGATCTCGGCGAACCTGAATGCGTCGACCATGATGATCGCCGACCGCGCCTCGGACCTGATCCGCGGGAAGCAGCCAATGGAAGCCGCGCGCGTTCCGGATGCGGCGGTGGCGTGAGGGCTTCGTAGGATGGGTAGAGCGCAGCGAAACCCATCGCCTCCATCGCCGCGGAAAAAGTTTGATGGGTTTCACTTCGCTCTACCCATCCTACAAAATCATAACTCGATCTAGAGTTGTGCTATCATGTGGCATGACCTCCTTTCGGCGCAACTTCGTCCCCGGCGGAAGCTACTTCTTCACCGTCAACCTGGCGGATCGAAGCCTCTCGTTGCTGACCACGCATATCGATCGATTGCGCGCAGCATTTCGCGAAACAAGTCAGCGACATCCTTTCACGATCGATGCGATCGTCGTGCTGCCCGAGCATCTTCACACCGTTTGGACGATGCCGGACGGCGATGCGGACTTCGCAATGCGCTGGAGGCAGATTAAATCCGCCTTCTCTCGCAACCTCGAAAATGGCGAAACAGTTTCGCCGAGCCGGGCTGCCAAGGGCGAGCGCGGAATCTGGCAGCGTCGATACTGGGAGCACACCATCCGCGACGAAGAGGACTATGCCCGACACATCGACTACGTGCACATTAATCCGGTTAAGCATGGGCTGGTCAATCGCGTGTCCGATTGGCCGCCCTCGTCATTCCATCGTTACGTTGATCGCGGAATTTACCCGGTGGATTGGGCTGGCGATCTGGCGCGATGCGAGGACGACGCCGAATTTGGAGAACGGAAATGAGCGATAATTCGTAGGATGGGTAGAGCGTAGCGAAACCCATCGCCTCCATCACCGCGGGAAAAGTTTGATGGGTTTCGCTGCGCTCTACCCATCCTACGCGTGCCCGACGGGCAAAACACCATGCACTACGTCAATCCCTTTGCGCGAAAACATTCCACTTTACCGAAATTCGGAATTGCGGCATAAATCGAAACAGCCCGGCCCGACGAAGAGGGGCGGTTCGCGAGTCGTTCGAAACGCGGGCCGGGTTGCGGTGGACGCGGCAGCGTCGTGTACGAGAGGTCAAGGGCAGGGCGGATTGCTCTCCGTGAGCCCGAGGCTTCGTGTGGACGAGCGACGCTGTGTGCGTACGGCAAAACCGTGTGGTCCTGGCCGTCGTTGCTACGGTCAAGCCTTTGCGGATGCGGCATTCGCGTCAACCGGCGCGGTGTCCGCGACTTTCGTGAAGACGAGGGAGGCCAACAGGAACTCGGCTCCCGGGAGAGCACGGCATAAGCCGTAAAGCCACTGCGCAGGGAAGGCCGTGTGTTGGGCTTCACCTGTATGCCGCTGTGCAATTCCTTTTGCGCTACCCGCGCACAGCGGACCGTGGGTGCCAGCCGGCACCCGGTCTTCCCTGCGCCCTTTTTGATGAGGGCGATGGAGAGAGCATAGCTCGGGCGAAATGCGCCGCGAGGATGCGGGCGTGTGTCTGCGCGTGAGACGAGGTGCGGAGAGCGTAGGATGGGTAGAGCGCAGCGAAACCCATCGCCTCAGTCACTACGGGAAAAGCTTGATGGGTTTCGCTGCTCTACCCATCCTACAGTTTGTCTTTGTCCTACACTTCCCGCCGGGTCAAGAACGCCAGCCGCTCGAACAGATGCACGTCCTGCTCGTTCTTGAGCAGCGCGCCGTGCAGCGGCGGGATCAGCTTGCGCGGGTCGCGCTCGCGTAACTGCTCGACGGTCATGTCTTCGTTCAGCAGCAGCTTGAGCCAGTCGAGCAGCTCCGAGGTCGACGGCTTCTTCTTCAGGCCGGGCACTTCGCGGACCTCGAAGAAGATGCGCAGGGCTTCCTCGACCAGGCGCTTCTTGATGCCGGGGAAGTGGACGTCGACGATCCGGGTCATGGTGTCGGCGTCGGGGAACTTGATGTAGTGGAAGAAGCAGCGGCGCAGGAAGGCGTCCGGCAGCTCCTTCTCGTTGTTGGAGGTGATCATCATGATCGGGCGCTGCTTGGCCTTGATCGTCTCGCCGGTCTCGTAGACATGGAATTCCATGCGGTCGAGCTCGAGCAGGAGGTCGTTCGGGAATTCGATGTCGGCCTTGTCGATCTCGTCGATCAGGAGCACGGGGCGCTGCTCGGCGGTGAAGGCGTCCCACAGCTTGCCACGCTTAATGTAGTTCTTAATGTCGGACACCTTGCTATCACCGAGCTGGCTGTCGCGCAGGCGCGACACCGCGTCGTATTCGTAGAGGCCCTGCTGCGCCTTGGTGGTGGACTTGATGTGCCAGGTGAGCAACGGCGCGTTCAGCGCCTTCGCCACTTCCTCGGCCAAAACGGTTTTCCCGGTGCCGGGCTCGCCCTTGATGAGCAGCGGGCGCTCCAGCACGATCGAGGCATTGACCGCGACTTTGAGATCGTCGGTCGCAACATAGTCCTTGGTGCCGGTAAATTTCATCGCGCGTCCTTGTTGGTCGTCGTTCCAGGCGTTGCCCTGGTCGCGACATGGGAACGGCCGCGCGTGGCGGCCGTTCCTGGTTCGGTCAGGCTCTCAGACCCGTTTTATCAGCGAAAGGATGACGAGCACAATCACCGCGCCGATCGTGGCATCCACGATGGCGCCGACCGTGCCCGTTGCGAGCTGGATGTGCAGCTGAGGCAGAATCCAGCTGGCCACGAGCGCGCCGATGATGCCGACGACGATGTTGCCGATCAGCCCAAATCCCGCCCCATGGACAATCTTGCCGGCAAGCCAGCCGGCGATCGCGCCAATGACGAGCGCTGCGAGAATTCCCATTGCAAACGTCCCCAAGACAACCCCGTGAGGCCGCCAATTCTAGAGCAAAAAGCCTCCCGGTCCAGCGCAGAGCAGTGGCCTCCGCCCCTTGACGTTCGCCCCCCGACGGGCAATCTGTCACCCATGTTCCTGCAATTCTTCACTTCTCTGCGCGATGCGCAGGTCCCCGTGACGCTGCGCGAATACCTCACGCTGGTGGAGGCGCTCGACGCTGACCTCGCGGATTACTCGGTCGAGAATTTCTACTATCTGTCGCGCACCTCGCTGGTGAAGGACGAGCGCAATCTCGACAAGTTCGACCGCGTCTTCGGCACGGTGTTCAAGGGGCTGGAAAGCCTGCTCGATGCCATGGAAGGCGCCGAGATCCCCGAGGAGTGGCTGAAGAAGCTCGCCGAGAAATACCTGACGGACGAAGAGAAGAAGCAGATCGAGGCCATGGGCTGGGACAAGCTCATGGAGACCCTGAAGAAGCGCCTCGAGGAGCAGAAGGGCCGTCATCAGGGCGGCTCGAAGTGGATCGGCACCGCCGGCACCTCGCCGTTCGGCGCCCATGGTTACAATCCCGAAGGCGTCCGCATCGGCCAGGAGAAGAACCGCAACAACCGCGCCGTGAAGGTGTGGGACAAACGCGAGTTCAGGGATCTCGATGGCAACGTCGAGCTCGGCATCCGCAACATCAAGGTGGCGCTGCGCCGTCTGCGCAAGTTCGCGCGCACCGGCGCGCCTGACGAGCTCGATCTCGACACCACGATCCGCGAGACCGCCAATCACGGCTATCTCGACGTCCACATGCGGCCCGAGCGGCGCAACGCGGTGAAGCTGCTGGTGTTCTTCGACATCGGCGGCTCGATGGACGCGCATATCGAGCAGGTCGAGGAGCTGTTCTCGGCGGCGAAGAGCGAGTTCAAGCACATGGAGTATTTCTACTTCCACAACTGCCTCTATGAAGGCGTGTGGAAGCAGAACAAGCGCCGCTTCACCGACCGCACGCCGACCTGGGAGGTGCTGCACAAATATCCGCACGACTACAAGATCGTGTTCGTCGGCGACGCCTCGATGTCGCCTTACGAGATCATGGTGCCAGGCGGCTCGGTCGAGCACGTCAACGAGGAGCCCGGCTCGGTCTGGCTCGACCGCATCATCCATACCTATCCGCATTCGGTATGGCTGAACCCGGTACAGCAGAAGCACTGGGACTATTCGGAATCCACCACCATCATCAAACGCATCTTCGCCAACCGCATGTACCCGATCACGATCGAGGGGCTCGAGGGTGCGATGAAGGAATTAACGCATTAGCTCGCGCTCCACGGAATGACAACAAGAGGGAGAACCACATGCCCCAGACCATCACCCGCGGCATCAAGGCGCTGATCGACGAGGCCAATGCGGAGATCGAGACGCTCAACGCCAAGGATGCCATCGAGATCTCCAAAAACGGCGACGTCGTCATCGTCGACATCCGCGATCCCCGCGAGATCGAGCGTGACGGCCGCATCCCCGGCGCGTTCGCCTGCACCCGCGGCATGCTCGAATTCTGGATCGATCCGCAGAGCCCGTACGCCAAGCCGGTGTTCCAGGAGGACAAGAAGTTCGTGTTCCACTGCGCCGGCGGCCTGCGCTCCGCGCTCGCGGCGAAGACCGCGCAGGACATGGGCCTGAAGCCCGTCGCCCACATCGCCGGCGGCTACGCCGCCTGGCGGGATGCGGGCGGGCCGGTGGAGCAGTGGGAGCCAAAGAAGAAGGGGTGAGGGGTGAGGGGTGTTGCGCTGTTGCTCCAATCTCCGGCGTCATTCCCCGCGAAAGCGGGGAATCCAGTACGCCGCGGCCTCTCCGCTCAATCACAACCGCCTCTGGAATACTGGATCGCCCGGTCGAGCCGGGCGATGACAGTGGAGTTTGACGCGCACTGCTTCAACTTCGCCAGTGCTGCGCACGCTCCGGAATGACAAGGAAGAAATCGCATGACCACCCCCACCGATCCTCTCGTCTCGACCGAATGGCTCGCCACCCACATCAACGATGCCAACGTCAAGGTGCTCGACGCCAGCTTCAAGCTGCCGGGCGTGCTGCCATTGCCGAAGGACGATTATCTCGCAGCCCATCTGCCGGGCGCGGTGTTCTTCGACGTCGATGCGGTATCGGACCATTCCAACCCGCTGCCGCACATGTATCCGAGCGCCGAGCAGTTCGGCCGCGACGTCGGCAATCTCGGCATCTCCAATGCCGACACCATCGTGATCTACGATGCCGGCGGCTGGGTCGCCGCGCCGCGCGCGTGGTGGATGTTCCTGGCTTTCGGCCACAACGATGTGCGTATCCTCAATGGCGGCCTGAAGAAGTGGCGCGCCGAGGGACGTGCGACCGAGACCGGCGAAGTGAAGCCGAAGCCCGCGACGTTCAAAGCGAGCTATGATTCAAAACGCGTGCGCAGCATGCAGCAACTGGTCGCCAACGTCGAAAGCCGTGCCGAGCAGGTGATCGACGCGCGCGCCGCCGACCGTTTCGAGGGCCGGGCGCCCGAGCCGCGCGCGGGCATCCGCTCCGGTCACATCCCCGGCGCACGCAACGTGCCTTACAATCAGCTGTTCGACGCCGCGACCGGCACGATGAAGCCGCTCGACGATCTCCGCGCCGCCTTCGCGAACGCCGGCGTCAAGCTCGATGCGCCGATCGTGACGAGCTGCGGCTCCGGCGTCTCTGCCGGCGTACTGACGCTCGCGCTCTATCGCCTCGGCATCACCGACACCGCGCTCTACGACGGCTCATGGTCGGAATGGGGCCAGGAAAAAGGCCCGCCGATCGCGACCGGGCCGGCGTAACCTTACGGACGCGCGCGCGCGGTCGTCGCGGCGAAGGCCGGTTGCGGCTGCCCGAACGGATCGAGTTGCTGAACCGGCGGCGGCGGACGCCGGACAATGCGGCGGCGCTTCTTCACCCGATGCGCCCGCGGCTTGGTTGCCTTGCTCTCCGGCGAGCTGCTGTCGGCCTTAGCGTCGCCCTTGGCTTTCGCCGGCGGATCCTTCCAGGCCGTGGTCGCCGGGTCGTTCAACGCGGCGAACTTCGCGCTCGCCATGTCGAACGTGGACGAAGCCGAGGCTCCGCTGGCGGCGGCAGGTGTTGGTTTGCTCGCGAGAGCGATCGGAACGGGCTTGGCCGCGGCGATGGATGTGGTGGCGTCGGCCGGAGTAAGCGTGTTGCTCGAGGCCGGCGCCGCGGCGTCCGTCGTCGTCTCGGCCTTGGTCTCGGCCATGGTCTCGGCATTGGCCGGTTCGGCGGGGACGTCAGCCGGAGGTGCAACGATCTGCGGCTGAGATTCGGTCTGGGTCGTCAGCGCGATCTGCTCGGGCTCGCTCGCCGGCAATCCGATCGTCGGCACCCGGTCGCGCAGCGACGGCGCGGGCTCGACCGCCTCCGGCTCGGCGCGCAGTACCGCGAGCACCGGCTGGGCCGGCTCGGGAGCTTGCGCAAACACCTTCTCCTGCGGGCCGTTCCGCCAGGAGGGGTTGCTGACATACTGCTCGTGGGTCGCCCGCAGCAGCGCGGCGGCGCCTAGGCCGAACACCAGGATGGAGGCTGACAGCAGGATCGCGGCAAACAGGAAGCGAAAGCCGGGAAGCATCGAGGGATTGCGAATTTCCGCCCCGGCGGCGAATTGGCCAGGGCCCATGAGCCATCTGAACGCGGTGACGGTACTGCTTGCCGCGTTCGCCACGCGGGGATCGAAGCTCAAAGCGGAGGCGAATCAGGCTGATTCGAACATACCGCAACGATTCCGGGCCGTTCCGTAAAAAACGGAGCCGGCGACTCCGGTGATCTCAAGCGTGAGTTGATTTTCGTCCCATGATGCAACGGGGCAACGGTAGTCTTGCGGATCACAAATCGGCAAATCAAGCACAAATCAACCTGTAATGTCTTGAATGTGCCGCTATCTTCCGTCATCTGGCCGTTAACGGTCCGGACGGGGCCCGGGGACTATACAAGAGCGATGATGATCAAACATATTCTGACGATATGCGCTGCCGCGACAGTCGCTGCGGCGGGAACCTCGCTCGCACAGGCTCAGAGCTATCCGGTCCAGCAGGCGCCGAGCTATGGCGCGCCGGCCGAATATCGGCCCGGCGACCGCGCACCGAATTTCGACGCGCTGGACGATGAAGACGACGCGATGCCGCAGGCGGCGCTGCCGCCGCCCGGCCCGGACCCGCGCTACGGCAGTCCGGCCGGCGCTCCCCCGGTTTATTCGGCGGCCCCGCCGCAGGGTCCGGTGATGTCGCCGGATGATCCCCGTTACGGTCGTCCCGCGGGCGCGCCCGTCTACTCGGCCGCGCCGCCGCAGGGTCCCGTGACGTCGCCCGACGACCCGCGCTACGGCCGCGCCGCCGGGCCGCCCGCGGTGATCTACGCGGATCGTCCGGCTCAGGCGCCCGGCAGTGACGGCTTGCGTCCGCCCGAGGCGGTCGGTGGTCCCGCCGCGACCGGAACGGTCCAGGCCGGGCAGCCGCCTGTTGGCGCCGATGGCCGGCCGATGGCGATCGCCTCGCTGCCGCCCGAGGAGCAGCCCGACGCCGCTCCGGCGCAGTTGGCGCCGAACCTGCGCCGTCAGGAAGTCTCGCTGGCGACCAAGGAGCCGGCTGGAACGCTCGTCGTCGATACCCCGAACACCTATCTCTATTACGTGCTCGGCAACGGCCGTGCGATCCGCTACGGCGTCCGCGTCGGCCGCGACGGTTTCACCTGGACCGGCGTGCAGAAGATCACCCGCAAGGCCGAATGGCCGGATTGGCATCCGCCGACGGAAATGATCGAGCGCCAGCCCTATCTGCCGCGCTTCATGGCTGGCGGCCCCGGCAATCCGCTCGGTGCCCGCGCGATGTATCTCGGTTCGACCGTCTACCGCATCCACGGCACCAACCAGCCCTCGACGATCGGCAAGTTCGTGTCCTCCGGCTGCATCGGCATGCTGAACGAGGACGTCTCCGACCTGTTCGATCGCGTCAAGGTCGGCACCCGTGTGGTCGTGATGCCGGGTGGTCCGCCGCCGGGAACTGCGACCGCATCCGCCGCGCCCGTGCCCGGTGCTGCCGGGGCCGCGCAGGCCGGTCCGGTCCCGGGCACCCAGCCGACGGTGGTGCCGCCGCTGCCCGCACCAGTCACCGTGCGCTGAACCGGCCTCGCAAGAATTGATCTGATTACGGCGCGTGAATTTCGGTCACGCGCCGTAATCATTTGACGCATGCGCGCATCTCTCGCTTGCGCATGCCTTAGTTGCGCATGCCTTGCTTGAACGGCTCAGCACCTCGATTACGTCCGGGAGGATTGCAACGAATTGAGGAGCACAGGATGCGCATCTTTGTTGCGGGGGCGACCGGCGCGGTCGGTCGGTATCTTGTTCCATTGCTGGTCGCAGCAGGTCATTCGGTGATTGGCACGACACGGAATGCGGCAAAAGCAGATTTTGTGCGTCGATTGGGTACGGAGCCGGTCGTCGCCGACGGCCTCGATGCCGACAGCATGCGCGCTGCGGTGATCGCGGCGAAGCCCGACGCCGTCATCCACCAGATGACAGATCTCGCGGCCGCCACGGACCTCCGGCATTTCGATCGGGCTTTCGCGCGAACCAACGAGCTCCGCACCCGCGGAACCGACATTCTTCTCAACGCCGCACGCGAGGCCGGCGCCAAGCGCTTCATCGCGCAAAGCTTCCGCGGCTGGACCTTCAGTCGCGCCGGGGGAACGGTGAAGACCGAGATCGATGAACTCGACCCGCATCCCCCGCAAGAGCTGCGACGCACTCTTGAGGCAATCCGGTATCTGGAGCGAAGCGTCACCGCTTCAACGAAGCCGGGGGGCATCGTGCTGCGCTATGGATTCTTCTATGGACCTGGCACCGGCACGCTCTCGCCGGCGATGATCGACCAGCTGCGCCACCGGCGTGTGCCGGTGATCGGCGATGGCGGCGGGACGTGGTCGTTCATTCACACCGAAGATGCCGCCTCTGCCACGCTGGCCGCGGTTGAACGCGGACGCGTTGGCGGCATCTACAACATCGTCGACGATCATCCGGCGCAGGTGAGGGATTGGTTGCCCGCGCTGGCCGAGCTGCTTGGTGCCAAGCCGCCGCGTCACATTCCCGCCTGGCTCGGGCGCCTGCTTGCGGGCGAGCATATGGTTGCGATGATGACAGAGGTGCGCGGAGCATCCAACGGCAGGGCAAAGCGCGAGCTCGGCTGGCTGCCGGCGCATGCCTCCTGGCGCGACGGCTTTGCCGATGCGGCAAGGCAGCCCACCAGCCACCGCTCGGCGGCCTGAGGCTTCAGGCCAGCTTCCGCGGCAGCTCGCTGCCCTTGGTGAAGGCGTCGATCGCCTCGACCATCTGGCCGTAGTGGATGCGCAAGCCGTCCTCGGTGGCGTAGCCGAGATGCGGCGTCAGCACGAGATTGTCGAGCTTGCGGAACGGATGGTCCGTCGGCAGCGGCTCGACCGAAAACACGTCGATGCCGGCGCCTGCAATCCGCTTCTGCTGCAACGCCTCGAGCAGCGCCTGCTCGTCCACGATCGGCCCGCGCGCGGTGTTGACGAGGAAGGCCGTGGGCTTCATCCGCGCAAGATCGGCAGCTCCGACCAGCCCGCGCGAACGCTCGCTCAGCACCACATGGATGGTGATGATATCGGCCTTGGCGAACAGCTCTTCCTTGGTGGCGTAGCCGACGCCGGCGTCCTTGCACTTCTCCGGCGTCAGGTTCGGGCTCCAGGCGATCACGTTCATGCCGAACGCTTTCGCGATGCCCGCCATCTTGCTGCCGAGCTTGCCGAGCCCGATGACGCCGAGCGTCAGCCCCTCGATCTCGACGCCGGCAAAGGTCTGCCAGGGCTCGCCCGCATGCATGCGCGCGTTCTCGCGGCCGATGCCGCGGGTCAGTTCCAGGATCAGGCCCATGGTCAAGGGCGCGGTCGGATCGCGCGAATATTGCGTGCCGCCGATCGTAACGCCACCCGCCTTCGCGGCCTCCATGTCGATCGAGGCGTTGCGCATGCCTGATGTCAGCAGCAGCTTCAGCTTCGGCAAGCTCTCGAACAAGCTCTTCGGAAACGCCGTGCGCTCGCGCATGGCGCAGACGATCTCGAAATCGGCGAGCGCGCTGGCCGCAGCCTGTTCGGAAGCGAAGGGATGGCTGAAGACGGTGACGTCGACGCGGTCGGACAGCCTTTGCCAGTCGGCGACATCGAGGGAGAGGTTGAAATAGTCGTCGAGAATTGCACAGCGCAACCGCGTCATCAGCGTTCATCCATGGGTGAGGTGGAACCGGGCCATGGTTGCGCGCAATCACGACCGTGCGCAAGCCGTTCGCGTCTTCAAAAATGCGATAGGTGATTAAGGCTCAGAGCTCGCGGGGCTTGAGCCGGAACGGCGCATTCATGCCGTGTTTGGCCCGCCAGGCGGGGCCGGGACCGCGCATGTAGTGCAGTTCGGGCCTGTAGGGGTTGAAAGCGGTGGCGAAGAAACGTTTCCAGAAGCCCTCGATCTCCGAGACGAACACGGACGCATTCCCGGAGTCTACCGGAACGGGAAGAGAATTGGTCTCGATCACGGCCATGACGCTGTCTCGCTGTGCTCCCGTTCATTTCTGAGCGGGTGGCGCTGTTTCCACGCGAAGCCGAGCTTTGGCCTGATTTATTAAAAGATGGTTTCAATTGTCCGGATCCAGGTCCGGATGGTGTCCGACCCGTATTGATCCATGGTGAACGGAGGGAAAACATTGCCCTTTGGGGGCGGGATCGCTACATCGGCGGCAAGCAAATTTCCTCAAATCGAAGGTTTTCGGGACCGATGGCGCGCCAGTTCATCTACTTTATGCAGGGCCTGACCAAGAGCTACCCGACCCGCAAGGTGCTCGATAACATCCATTTGTCGTTCTACCCGGACGCCAAGATCGGCGTCCTCGGTGTCAACGGCTCGGGCAAGTCGACGCTGCTCAAGATCATGGCCGGCCTCGACAAGGAGTACAACGGCGAGGCCTGGGTCGCCCAGGGCGCCCGCGTCGGCTATCTCGAACAGGAGCCGCATCTCGATCCGACACTCAGCGTGCGCGAGAACGTCATGCTGGGCGTCGCCAAGCAGAAGGCCATCCTCGATCGCTACAATGAGCTGGCGATGAATTATTCCGAGGAGACCGCGGACGAGATGACCAAGCTGCAGGACGAGATCGAGGCCCAGGGCCTCTGGGATCTCGACAGCAAGGTCGACCAGGCCATGGACGCGCTGCGCTGCCCGCCCGACGATGCCGAGGTCTCGAAACTCTCCGGCGGCGAGCGCCGCCGCGTCGCGCTGTGCAAGCTGCTGCTCGACCAGCCCGAACTCCTGCTGCTCGACGAACCGACCAACCATCTCGACGCAGAATCCGTGTCGTGGCTGGAAGGGCATTTGCGCAACTATCCCGGCGCGATCCTGATCGTCACCCATGACCGCTACTTCCTCGACAACGTCACGAGTTGGATCCTCGAGCTCGATCGCGGCAAGGGCATCCCCTACGAGGGCAATTACTCGTCCTGGCTGCAGCAGAAGCAGAAGCGGCTCGAGCAGGAGGGCCGCGAGGACGCTGCGCATCAGAAGACGCTGGCCCGCGAGCAGGAATGGATCGCGTCCTCGCCGAAAGCCCGCCAGGCCAAATCCAAGGCGCGCTATCAGCGCTATGACGAACTGCTGAAACAGGCGAGCGAAAAGCAGGCCCAGACCGCGCAGATCACGATTCCTGTGGCCGAGCGACTCGGTCAGAACGTGGTCGACTTCGAAGGGCTCAGCAAAGGTTTCGGCGATCGCATGCTGATCGACGATCTCACTTTCAAGCTGCCGCCCGGCGGTATCGTCGGCGTGATCGGCGCCAACGGCGCCGGCAAGACTACGCTGTTCAGGATGATCACCAAGCAGGAGGAGCCGGACAAGGGCACCATCACGGTCGGCGAGAGCGTTCATCTCGGTTACGTCGACCAGTCCCGCGACGCGCTCGATGGCAGCAAGAACGTGTGGGAGGAGATCTCCGGCGGCAATGAACTGATCCTGCTCGGCAAGAGGGAAGTCAATTCACGCGGCTATTGCTCTTCGTTTAACTTCAAGGGCGCCGATCAGCAGAAGAAGGTCGGCGCGCTCTCAGGCGGTGAACGCAACCGCGTGCATCTTGCGAAAATGCTGAAGTCCGGCTCGAACGTGCTGCTGCTCGACGAACCGACCAACGATCTCGACGTCGACACGCTGCGCGCGCTCGAAGAAGCCCTGGAGGATTTCGCCGGCTGCGCCGTCATCATCAGCCATGATCGCTGGTTCCTCGACCGCATCGCGACCCACATCCTGGCCTTCGAAGGCGACAGTCACGTCGAATGGTTCGAGGGCAACTTCCAGGATTACGAAAAGGACAAGATGCGCCGGCTCGGCCAGGACAGCATCATCCCGCATCGCGTGAAGTACAAGAAGCTGACGCGGTGATTTCGGTATGATGCGGCGGGCGCTCATAGCTGCGGTGATCACCATCACCTGTAGCCTGCCGCCCGCCCGCGCCGCCGACGCCGCCTTCACGCAGTTCATCGCCTCGCTCTGGCCGGAAGCGCAGGCCGCCGGCGTGTCGCGCGCGACGTTCGAGCGAGAGACGCGCGGGCTCGAACCTGACTACAAGCTGCCCGATCTGATCCTGCCGGGACGGCCCGCAACGGGGGCGCCGTCGCAGGCCGAGTTCGTGCAGGTGCCGGCCGACTACGTCAGGGAAGCCTCGATCGCGCGGCTCGCGGGCGAGGGGCAGCTTCTGCTGCAAAAATATCGGCCGGCGCTGACCGAGATCGAGAAAAACTCCGGCGTGCCCGCCACCGTCATGCTGGCGATCTGGGGCCGCGAGACCGACTATGGCCGCTACACGCTGCCTTACGATCTCGTGCGCGTGCTGGCGACGCAGGCCTATGTCGGCCGCCGCAAGGACACCTATCGCAACGAGTTCATCCTCTCGCTGAAAATCCTCGGCGACGGCGTTGTGACACGCAAGGACATGCGCTCGTCCTGGGCCGGCGCCACAGGTCTCACGCAATTCCTGCCGTCCGAATATTACAAGCACGGCGTCGATTTCGACCGTGACGGCCACATCGACATCTGGCACTCGGTGCCGGATGCGCTCGCATCCGCCGCGCAGCAGCTTGTCAACAAGGGTTGGCAGAGCGGCGTGCGCTGGGCTTACGAAGTGCAGGCGCCTGCCAAGGTCGATTGCACCAGCGGCGTGCCCGAGGTGACGAAGCCGATCGGCCAGTGGCTGCGCGAAGGCTTTGTGCCGGTGCGGGGGCAAAAGCTCAGTGCCGCCGAGCAGGCGCAGCCGGCCTCGCTGCTGCAACCGGAAGGCATCTACGGCCCGTCCTTCCTGACCACGAAGAACTACTTCGTCATCAAGGAATACAATTTCTCCGATCTCTACGTGCTGTTCGTCGGCCATCTCGGCGACCGCATGACGAGCCCGCAGCCGTTCACGACGCCGTGGTCGGCCTCGAAGCAATTGCGTACCAAGGACGTCGAGACCATGCAGCGCGGGCTGACGCGCGTCGGGCTCTACAAGGACAAGATCGACGGTAAGGCCGGCATGCAGACGCGCGCCGCGCTTGGTGCCTATCAGAAGTCCGCCGGCCTCAAGGTCGATTGCTGGCCGAGCGAAGAGGTGCTGCGCTCGATCCAGGCGGCGCGATAGCGGGTCTCGGTCCTCTGGCTCAAAGAAAAAGCCCGGCCGAGATGCTCGGCCGGGCTTTGATCGCGGCGCTTATGAGCGCCATGCGATCAGATCAGTAGCAAACGCGAACCGGGCGGACGGCCCAGCCGTAGCCGTCCCAATAACGCTGACGCTGCCAGTAGCAGGGCGGGGGCGGCGGGCCGGGCTCGGCCACGTATACCGGACCGCCATAGGCCGGACGGCTCGACGCGATGGCGCCGCCGACGATGGCGCCGCCGATCAGGCCGGCCGCGATGCCGACGCCGACGCCGTCACGGGCCTGGGCCGACGGAGTGGCAGTCACCAGCGAACCGGCGATCGTCGCAACCGCGAGGGCGGCAACTAAAGTCTTCTTCATGCTCTTGGCTCTCCTGAGAGATGGACGCACCTTGTTAGGAGCGTCCGGGGTTCAAAGGTTCACGCAGACTCTGATGGAATTGGCCTTGCAGCTAGGAAGCGCGCAAATGGTCAATCCGCGGTAAACGCACACGGAGCTGTGACGAGAAAAAGCGGTCTTTTTCAGGCCCCGAGATGAACGGCGCATCCGGAATGAAACGGCTTGGCGCGACTCAGCCACAGACTCTGACGCGGCGGGCGCGCCACGCATAGCCGTCCCAGAAGCGCTGCTTCTGCCAGACGCAGCCGTTGCCGTAATAGTCGTCGGCGACATAGCCAGGACCCGGCGCGTAATAGCGGGGCGGGTAGTAACCGGGGCCGTAGCCCGGACCATATCCGTAACCCGGGCCAGGTCCGTAATTATACGGGGAGGCCAATGCGCCGCCAACAATGGCACCGCCGATGATTCCGGCTGCCACGCCCGCAGCAACGCCGCGCTGCGCATGGGCGGGTGTACCGGCCGTCAGGGCCAGGGTGGCGACGGCAGCAACTGCCACGAGCGACTTCTTCATTGGCTTCGACCTTTCGAACAAACACACGGCAACTCTTTGGAGGCAAAGTTCCATACTTCGGTTGAATGATCAATGAACGGCACCCTCGCCGGGGGCCGACGGGATTGCGGAGGCGCGGCGATGGTGGTGGAGGGGGCGAACTAGGTCCGCCGCGAAATTGATCCAGCGCAACACCCTATTTTAGAGTCGTTCTAGGCTGTTTCCGCGCCAGTTTGGAATAGCTTCAAATACCGCTTTTTCCTTTTGCATCCGGACGGCCTCTTAAATATCGATGATGGCGCATCACCGAAGGGCCTGCCGCTTCCATGATCGTTTGTTCCTGTAACGTGCTAAGCGATGACGACATCCGCGCCGCCGTCGCCGAGTCCGATGACGCCGTGCGCCATGCCAAGCAGGTTTATGGGTGTCTCGGCTGTAGCGCCGAATGCGGCCGCTGCGCGCGGACAATCAAGACCATCATCGACGAAGCGCTCGGCCCGTGTGCCAAGTCCTGCTGCTCCGGCTGCCCCCACAACCACACCGTTGCCGCCAACGACGAGACGGCCGAGCCCGCCCAGTTTGCCCTCGCGGCCTGCTGAAAACTTCCGCAACCTCGGCTGAGCTTTATCCCGGCTGCGTCCCCGTAGCCGGTTGCCCCCGTCCCTAAACTCATTTAGAAGCATTCTAAATTCGGTGCAGAGCCGATTTGGACGCAAGATCTGGAGTGCATCATGCAGGGCGACGCAAAAGTTATCGACTATCTCAACAAGGCACTGCGTCACGAACTGACTGCGATCAACCAGTACTGGCTCCACTATCGCTTCCTCGACAATTGGGGGCTGCGGGACATGGCCAAGGTCTGGCGCAAGGAGTCCATCGAGGAGATGGAGCACGCCGACAAGCTCACCGAGCGCATCCTGTTCTTCGACGGCTTTCCGAACATGCAGGTGCTCGATCCCTTGCGCATCGGCCAGAACGTCAAGGAGATCATCGATTGCGATCTCGCCGCCGAGATGAGCGCGCGCGCACTCTATCAGGAAGCGGCAACCTATTGCCACAGCGTCAAGGACTACGTCACGCGTGACCTGTTCGAGAAGCTGATGAGCGACGAGGAGCACCACATCGACTTCCTCGAGACCCAGCTAGATTTGATCGGCCGCATCGGCCTCGAACTCTACACCCAGAAGCACGTCGGCGGGCTCGAGGGCGAGGGGCATTAGTCTGGCGCGTTAGCGCTGCCACAAAATTTCGTGTCGGCCTGGTTCGCAATTGCGCGCCAGGCCGGGGCGACAGTTTAGGACGCCAGCTACAACTGCGTCTTGTAGAGCTCTTCCACGATCTCCTGACTCTGCGGCTCACCAAGGCCGGTCTGCTCATGGACCACCTCGACGATGCTCGGCATCACCGAGCGCGGCACCTTCTCGGACGACCACAGCTTCGAGCGCATCAGTGCCTTGCCGCAGTGGAAATAGACTTCGCTGACGGCGACGTTCAGCACCGCGCGCGGCGGCTTGCCGAATTCCACCATCGAGGCGAGCAGGTCCGGATCGGCGGACAGTGTGCCGCGGCCGCCGACGCGCAGCGTCTCGTCGATACCGGGGACGAAGAACAACAGATGCACGAAGCCCGAGCCCTCGACGACGTTCCGAAAACTGTCGATGCGGTTGTTGCCGGAGCGATCAGGCATCAGCAGCTGGTTGGGGCCGGCGACGTGGACGAAGCCAACGCCGCCGCCGCGTGGTGAGGCATCGACGCTGCCGTCCACGCCCGATGTCGCGAGCACGCAGAAGGGCGACATCTCGATGAATTTCTTCGCGTGCGTATCGATCGCGGGGCGCGCTTTCGCGATCACGCGCGGGCTCGGCTGGGCATAGATGGTGGCGAGGTCTTCGGCGCAAAGATCAGTCAACGGCGTGCCTCCGCTTCAGCTTCGCGTCAAACTATCTGATTGGACCATTTTCAGCCAATGAAATTCGGGTCTGCCGTCTGCTACACCGCATCCGCCGGCACGAAGCAGCTGATGATGATAGCGCCGCGGTGGTGGACGTACCACACCACGGCCTGGCCGACCGGATTGCCGCAGTCACGGATGATGGCGCGCTCGGGCACCTGCATCCATTGTCCCTCGATCGGCACCCAATAGGCGCCACTGCGCACGTCGTAGTCGGTACGATGGCCGTCGGAGACGTCGCAGCAGGGCACGCCGTTCGGTGCAATCACGCTCTTGAACCAGGCGCGGACGTCGGGCGGGACGTGATCATATTGCCCGTTGTCGAACGCGAACGCGGCGCTCGTCAGCACCGCCAGCCAAACGCACAGTACGAGCCTGTGCATGCGATCCTCCTCATCGCGTGTCGTGCCATTGGCGCGCGATTGTCCCGCGCGTCGATTCGTATCGTTGATGCGATTAAGCCCGAGCTGTCAGCGCATTGCATGCTCAAATAATATGCGGCGTCGAGGCGCCGCATATGATGCATCGCGATATGGCTGCGAGCCTGGCAATCCTACATCGTCCGCTGCGGCGCGGTTTGTAGAAACTGCCGGACCTGCTCGCTGTAGAATTTTGCGTTGCCCGTGGTGCCGTGGCCGCGCGTCTCGGTGCTCCCTGGAATCAGGTAGAGACGCCCATTCTTGACCCGCTTCATCGCAGCGTCCGTGATACCGGTCTCGGGCGGGTTGCGCTCGTCGTCGGCAGAATTGATCAGCAGCAGCGAGGCCTCGATCTGCTCCAGCTTCTCGCCGGCATTGTAGTCATGCGAGGACTCCCACTGGTAGAGGAAGTCGTTGGCATCTGCCGCGATCGGCATGGCCAGCCGATCATCGACGATCTTGTCGGCCTTGGCTGCCGTCGGCGCTTGCGATTGATAGGCCAGCGTGCCGCCAATGCTCGCGATGCCGTAGGCGGCGATCGCGTATTTCATCATGCGCGGCTGGCCGGTATAGTTGCCGCCATTGTAGTCGGGATCGCTGCGGATGGTGTCGAGCATGATCCGCCGCAGCATCCAGTTGCGCGACGCCATCTCGGTCGGCTGCGAGGCCATCGGCACCAGCGCGTCCATCGCCTTCGGATATCTCTCGCCCCACATCCAGGTCTGCATGCCGCCCATCGAATTACCGATGACGAGCCGCAGGTGCTTGACCCCGAGCCCTTCCGTCACCAGGCGATACTGCGCCTCGACCATGTCGCCGTAATCGTATTTCGGAAAGTTCGTCTTCATCCCGTCGGACGGTTTTGACGATTTGCCATGGCCGATATTGTCGGGGATGATGATGTAATATTTGGAGGCATCGAGTGGCTGCCCCGCGCCGAACAGCTCGCCGGCAAAGGCGGGCGACAGCATGCTCGCGCCCGAGCCGCCGGTGCCGTGCAGCACCAGCACCGGCTGGCCTGAGGGCTCGCCGACGGTGGTGTAGTGCAGCTTCAGCTCCGGCATGGTCTCGCCGGTGTGGAATTTGAAATCCCTGGCGATCCAGTCGCCCTGCTTCGGCGCCGGATAATCGGCCGCCAATGCGGATGTCGAGATGGTCGACAACGAGACGGACAACAGGATGGCTGACAGCGCCGCGCAAGAAGCTTTCATGTCGATTTCCCCCATGCGGCTCATGGTCGGCGGCCGCGTTGCGGCGGAACTTAGCAGAACTGTCCGGAAGGATGTAGGATTTCGCTGTCGTCGATCGTCTTCAAGGGAAGCATCAGGAGAGACTGCATGTGCCGCAACATCAAGACGCTGTTCAATTTCGAGCCGCCGGCGACGGAGGATGAGATCCACGCCAGTGCGATCCAGTTCGTGCGAAAACTGTCCGGCTTCAATAAGCCGTCGCAGGCCAATGAGGCGGCCTTCGACCGCGCCGTGGCGGAGGTATCGGAGGTCGCGCGAAAACTCCTGACGTCGCTGCACACTCATGCGCCGGCGCGCGATCGGGAGGTCGAGGCGGAAAAGGCGAAGGAACGCTCGCGGCTGCGTTTCGGTTAGGCGGCCTCGAACGTCGTTCCGTGATCTGCCTCACGGTGAAAGCGGTTTCAACGCGCGATGATGTTCGCCGGGCTTTTGACACCCCGGAGCACGACCATGAGCCGCCTCCTTCTTCCGCTGAAAGCAGGTGCCATCGTTTTCACGCTGCTGTGGACCGCGTGGATGACGTGGTGGAGCGGCTCGTTCTCGAGCGCGAACGTCGTGGTCCTCGCCTTGTGCGGCGCGGCAGTCGGCTATCTCTGGTACCGCGCCATGCGCTGGCAGTTCGAGCGCATGGGCATGCTGCCGCGACGCGAGAACGGGACGAAATAGATTCGTCTGTCAGTCCTTGTGGCCGTGCTTCTTCTTTTTCTTCTTCTTCCTGTGATCATCGCCTTCGCTGCCGTCGTCCCCGTCATCGAGGGGCACGTCGTCGACCTCCTGCACGGCGGCCTCCAGCGCCTCGCGCTCGGCAGCTTCATGCTCGCGCTGGCGGCGGCGTTCGTCCCAGGCGTCGAAAAGCTGATCAAGCCACGGTAACACTTGTTCGATCGACGGCAATTGGCCCGGAGGCCCGGCTTCACCACGCGGGCCGGCTTCACCCTGCTTGCCTTGCGGGCCGGCCTTGCCCAGGGGGCCGGCCTTTCCGATCGGGCCCGGCTTGCCCTCTGGCCCGGGCTTGCCGCGCGCGCCGTCCGGTCCCCGCTTGCCTGGATGACCCTGTGGTCCCGGCCGTCCCGGTTCGCCCTGACGTCCGCGCGGTCCCTGCCGTTTTTGTTCGTCTGCCACGCCACTGCTCCCTCTGCGGAAGCCAGCTACTTAGCGGCCTTTGACGGCAGCGGCAATTCCGCCCGGCGCGCAGGGTTGATCAACATCAATCGGCTGCACGTCACGCGCTAGTCGTGATAGGCAGGGACCTCGATGCCGGAGGCGGCATAGATCCTGATCTTGTTGCGCAACGTGCGCACCGACAGGCCGAGCACGCGCGACGCGCGCGTCCGGTTGCCGTCGCAGCGCGCGAGTGTCTGGAGCACGAGCTCACGCTCGACCTCGTCGACGGTCGCGCCGATCAGCAGCGGAACGATCTGGTTCGGGGCAAGGAATTGCGCGCCCGGTTCGGACGTAGCGACATGAACAGTGGTCATCAAAACACCTCCCGATCGACGCCCGCTTCCATCTTTGGAAGCGGATCGAGAACCAACGACCCCCAAGCCGTAGATATACGGTGAGCGGGTTTGGTTAATGAAAGGTTAACCGCGGGCGATCGCACCAATTGACCTCAGGATTGCCGCGAAGGCGCCGCGATTGGCGCGAGATGCATCGTGATGCGGGCATATCTCGCCCCGCTCACACCGTCCGGTATCCGCCGTCCACCATCACGATCGTTCCCGTCACGTAGGCCGACATATCCGACGCGAGGAAGATCGCGGGGCCTACGATGTCCTCGGGCTTGCCGGTGCGCGCCAGCGGGGTGTGATCGACGAAGGCCTGCACCAGCGCCGGATTCGTCGCGCGCACATTGGCGTTGATGTTGGTCTCGATGAAGCCCGGCCCGATCGCATTGACGCGCACGCCCTCCTTGCCGAGCTCGACCGCGAGCGCCTTGGTGAAGCCGAGCACGCCGTGCTTCGAGGTGGTGTAGGCCGCCGAACTCGGCGTGCGCAGATGCACGAAGGACTGGATCGAGCCGATATTGACGATGCGACCCTTAGCTGCGCGCAACGGGCTGAGGAACGCCTGCGTCATGTTGAAGACGCCGTTGAGGTTGAGCGAGATGATGTCGTTCCAGTCCTTCGCCACTGTCTCCGGCTCCGCGGTGAAGGCATTGCGGCGGGTGATGCCGGCATTGTTGACGAGGATCGAGACCTGCCCAACCTTGTCGGCGACCTGCTTGGCGAGCGCAAAACAGTCGTCGCGCTTGGTCACGTCGAGCGCAAAGCTCTCCGCCTTGCCGCCGGCCTTGCGGATTCCCTCGGCGGCTTCCGCGACCGTGTCGGCGTTGACGTCGAGCAGCACGATCCGCGCGCCTTCGCGTGCGTAGCCTTCCGCGATTGCCCGGCCAATGCCGGAACCGGCGCCCGTGACGACGGCGATATGGTTAGCGAGCAATGCCATGACAATTTCCTCCCGATTTCGCTTCTAAGTTTCATGAAAGGCTAACCCGAAATTAAGGGGTCGGAAACGGCGGCCTTGGCATACTGATCTTCATTGCTAAACGTTGCGCGCATGATGGAACGGCTTGAATCCTGGAAACTCGCACTCGAACGCCTGCGGTCGTCGCAAGGCGCCGATTGGGCCGAGGCGGGCCGGCTCGTCGCCGAGATCGTGCGGATGAGCACCGATACCATGCTGCGCCTGGCCGCCGAGCAGGCGCTGCCGGTGCTGCGCCAGGCCGTGGACAATGACGATCACAGCGTCACGCTGGCGGCCCAGCGGCGCATCGGCGTGGTCCTCGAGGTCGTTCATGATCTCACCGCGCCGCGCTTCGGCCGCCGCAACGCCATGCCGAAAAAACTGTCCAGCGAGGATCGCGCCCGCAAGGTGCTCGGCCTGCCGCTCGCCGTGCAGCTCACCTGCGAGGACATCAACCAGGCCTATCGCCGCGCGGCCAAGGGCATGCACCCCGACCAGGGCGGCAGCGCCGAAGCCTTCATCGACCTCGCCGCCGCGCGCGATGTCCTGATCCATCCCCGCGCGTACAAGGACGCGTGAGAGCTCAGCTCTTGTTCACGCAGCTCGGATAGGGCGCGGCTTCGCCCGCTACGATCGGGCAGAGCTCGATCGGGCTGAGTGCGCGCAAACGCGCCTGCCAGCGGTCGTCGTTCACGGGCGGCTCGTCGCTTTCGGGGCCGCGCTCGGCCCACTGGATGGTGTAATAGTCGGTCGTACCCTTCAAGGTGACCAGGAGCGCGGTCTCGCTGTGCCGGGTCGGGCCGCTGTCGACGCGGCCGCAGCCGATCACGGCGACGAAACCTTCGAAGCGGCCGAACGTGGTGGTGCCGAGCGGTCTTGCCGCAAAGCTGTCGGGGCAGGCGGATTTGAAACCGCCTGCGATCGAGCCCGCGAATTTCTCCGGCGATGAACCTGGAGTGAGCGTCATGCCCTTCTCGCCTGTCACGGTGATCATCTCGGTCCAGCGTTCCGGCGTCTCGCCCTTCAGCACCGCCTCGCGGATGTAGTGGCCGTCCGCGGTGTTCTCGAACACCGCGGAAAAATTCGACGGCATCGCGAAGCTGACCAGCTGGCCGAAGATTGGCGAGATCACGCGAAAGGATTGCGGGGCCTGCGCGTACGCCGTTGCAGCGAGCAGGAGCGATGCGGCGAGAATCGTTGTTGTCGCCGGTGCGCGCATCGATTGGCTCCAAAGCCACGAGGTAAAAAAACGAGCGGGCAAGGATGCTAGCATCGCATCCTTGCTGGGGAGGGGTGGTGCGAGACGCTTTTTGGGGGGGGCGCGCCCCGGACAAGATGTGAGTAGTTCCGCCAGGTGGCCAGGTTCAAAGCGCGTGCGCGGAAAATGCGTGACTTCGGCCGAAAACCAGCGGCGCGTCCAAAAAGAAAAGGGCGGACCGCTTGCGCAATCCGCCCTCAAAATATGATCTGTCGTGTAAGGCTCAGAGCGTGCAGCGGCGCTCCGCGCGCAGCTTGATCTGGAGGTCCGAGGCGGCCGTGAAGGTCGGGAGCGGCTTGCTGACGACCTTGTAGGTCGAGACGCCCCACTGGAACGGCTTGTACTTCAGGTCCTCGTTCCAGACCTGGCAGATGCCGGTGTTGTCCCAGCGGATCACGTAATAGCCGACCGCGGCAGAGGCCGGCACGGCGAACACGGAGGTGGCGATGCCGGCAACGGCACAGAGGGCGAGAACGCGACGCATGAAATATCTCCTGATGGGAACGTGAGAAGGAAACTGGTGCGGCAAATCTGCGCGGCTGGCAAGCGGGGCGGCGACCGTTCACGGATATGTCAGCCGTTCGTCGGCTGTTCGGTCGACCCTTATTCCTTGACTGTCGCTTGATTACCCCTTGGCCAGCGACGCCACCGCCTCGATCTCGATCAGCATCTTCGGATCGGGCAGCGCCTGGACCACGCAGGTGGTGCGGGCGGGGTAGGGTGGTGGGCCGAAGGCGCCGGCGTAGAGCGCGTTCATGGCGGCGACGTCGGAGGCGCGGGTCAGGAGCACGTTGACCTTGACGAGATCGCGGACGCCGGCGCCGGCCTCCTCCAGCACTCGCTTGATGTTGACGACGACGTTGGCGAACTGCGCCTCGAAGGCGTCGGGCAGCGCGCCGCCGGCGTCGAAGCCGGGAATGCCGGAGGCGAACAGGAGATCACCGGCGCGCGTGGCAAAGGATAGCGGCGGCGCCTTGGCGTGCGGCGGGGGTGCGAAATGCTGGATCGGCATGGATCACCTCGGATGGACGGCTGGAGGCGGTAAGCGTAGCGGCAGGTCGGGCCCGCTCCAACAAAAAACGCGAAAACAACCCCATGCACAGTAGGCATCAAGCAGAAATCGTTGATCTTTTTTGTTTTCGGGAAAAGCAAAATATTCATTTGCTCCGTCGGGCAAAACAGGGGCAGAATGGCATGATGGCAGTCGGGCGTCTGGTCGCGCCAAACTCCGCCGTCATGCCCCGGCTCGACCGGGGCATCCAGTACGCCGCGGCGTCTCGGTATCCCACCGCGATCTCTGGAATACTGGATCGTCCGGTCAAGCCGGACGATGACAGTTGAGCGTGTGCTACAGACCGCGATTCACGCCCACCCCATCATGTTGCCGCCGCGATGCATCGGATACATTCGCTGCGTCTGATTCGTTTCCCGCCTTGAAAAATAGCCCCCGGAGACCCCCATGAAATTCGCATCCACCCTTCGCGCCGCGCTGCTCGGCATTGCCGCGCTTGCCGGCCTCTCGACCTCGGCGCTGGCCGACGGCGGCACCGTGGTGCTGACGATCTACAAGGCGGGCTGGATCATCGGCGGGTCCGGCGGCTCGGGCGTGCTGAGCTTCCGCGGCCGCTCCTATTCGCTCTCGACCGGCGGGCTCGATTACGGCCTCGTCTTCGGCGGCTCCAAGACCGTGCTGCGCGGCCGCGTCTCCAACATCAACCGGCCCTCCGACATCGCCGGCGTCTACGGCGCCGCCGGTGCCGGCATCGCGATCGGCCGCGGCGCCCGCGCCATCGTGCTGACCAACCAGAAGGGCGCCGTGCTCGAGCTGTCCGGCACACAGGTAGGCCTGATGGCGAATGCGGATCTGAGCGGGCTCGCGATCACGATGCGGTAGGGCGTGTAGAGGGGGCAAAGGCGCGCAAGCACCGTGCCCCTCATTGCGGTGTTAGACCCTCATGGTGAGGAGGCGCGTAGCGCCGTCTCGAACCATGCGGGCCCGTCTCGCCCGCGGCCATCCTTCGAGACGATCGCTTCGCGATCTCCTCAGGATGAGGTCTGTGGTTGCGGCGTCACCGCCGCATGAATCCGCCCGCAATGCGCGACGAGATTTGTGTGCGGATCGACGAACGCCTTCAGCGGCGTCGGGATTGGGAAGTAATAGATGTTGGCGATGAAGCCGTAGATGCCGGCATCGATGCTGGTCGGCGCCTGGCCGTGCACGAAGCCGGTCGCCGGCACGATCTCGACCAGCACCTGCAGATCGGCGAGCCCCCGCGCGTAAGCCTGCTCGGGCGTATAGCGGCCGATGCCCTGGAAATGATAGCGCTGCGAATTATACGCCTTCGCCTTCTCGAATCCTGTCGCGTCGATCTGCTTGTGCTGCGCGATGAAGGCGTCGCGAAACGCCGGATAATAGCGCTCGTCCTTCCAGCGCGAATACGACATCACCCAGTAGAGATCGTCGAGCATGCGCGTGACGAGATGATTGGTCCGCCTCTGCTCCGCAGTTAGCGCTGCATCGATGGTGAGGCGGTACTTCGCGATCGCGTGCGCGATGATGGTCTCGCTGTCGCCGATCGTCTCGCCGTCATCCACGATATAGGGCAGCTGCCCGCGCGGCGCGGCGGAGGCGTCGAACACGTGCTCATGCACGAACGGCACGCCCGCGAGCTTCAGGAAGGCATAGACCTTGAGGCCGTAGCCGTTGTTGTCGGCGACGCCGAACAGGTCTGGATAGGAATAGAGGGTCAGCATGGGATGCTCCTCGAGCTGAAGTCGTATCGCCGCAGTGACGGGCTTGCAACAGTCCCGCGCTTTGTGCGCCGCCTCCTTCGGCGGACGATGGCATCGTCGCCGGTTTGTCCCCGACAACGTCGCCCGGGATCGCTATACTCCGGATCCTGGTGACCTCGGCGAGATGGGGATCCCTATGGCGAGAGACTTGGAAGGCAAGGTTGCAGCCGTGACCGGCGCTGCGTCGGGCATCGGATTGGCCAGCACCGAGGCGATGTTGGCCGCGGGCGCGCGCGTGGTGATGGTCGACCGCGACGAGGCCGCGCTGAAGGCGCTCGGCGACAAGCACGGCGACGCAGTGATCCCGCTGCTGGTCGACCTGCTGGAACCAAAGGATTGCGCAACGCTGCTGCCGCGCGTTCTGGAGCAGGCCGGCCAGCTCGACATCCTGCATGCGAATGCCGGCACCTATGTCGGTGGCGATCTGGTCGATGCCGACACCATGGCGATCGACCGGATGCTGAACCTGAATGTCAACGTCGTGATGAAGAACGTGCACGACGTGCTGCCGCACATGATCGCGCGCCGGACCGGCGACATCATCGTCACGAGTTCGCTAGCGGCGCATTTTCCGACACCATGGGAGCCGGTCTATGCGTCGTCCAAATGGGCGATCAACTGCTTTGTCCAGACGGTGCGGCGCCAGGTCTTCAAGCACGGCATCCGCGTCGGCTCGATCTCGCCCGGCCCGGTTGTCAGCGCACTGCTCGCGGACTGGCCGCCGGAGAAGCTGAAGGAAGCCAGGGAATCGGGAAGCCTGCTGGAGGCCAGCGAAGTGGCTGACGTCGTGATGTTCATGTTGACGCGGCCGCGCGGCATGACAATTCGTGACGTGGTGATGCTGCCGACCAATTTCGATCTTTAGAGCGCCAACCGCCCCTACGAACCCTTCGATCCGGCGATGAAAACCGCCAGTTGAGCGTCGAAAGCGCGCCTGAAGGCCGGCCGCGCTTCGCCGCGGGCGACATAGGCGGCGATGCCGGGATATTCGTCCAGCAGGCCCGAGGCGTTCAACCGGCGCAGCACCGTCACCATCATGAGATCGCCGGCGCTGAATGCGCCGTCGAGCCAATCGGCATCGCCGAGGCGACGGGACAATTCGCCGAGCCTGACGCGGACGCGATCCTTCAGGACCGGCAGGCGCTCCTCGTACCAGCTCTTGTCGCGCTCGAACAGCATGGCCATCCCGAGCTCGACGATCGGCGGCTCCAGCGTGCTCAGCGCGGCAAACATCCACGCGATCACGCGGGCTCGGGCGTTCGCATCGTCAGGCAGCAGCCCGGCATGGCGCTCCGCGATATGGAGCACGATCGCGCCGGATTCGAACAAAGCGAGATCGCCATCCTCGAAGGTCGGGATTTGCGCGAACGGATGCAGCGCGAGATGTGCGGGCTGCTTCATGTCCTTGAACGAGACCAGACGGACGTCGTAGGGCTGACCCACCTCCTCGAGCGCCCAGCGCACCCGCATGTCGCGCGCCTGTCCCCTGCCGCGGTCGGGCGAGCTTTCGAAGGCGGTGATGGTGGGGGACATTTGAGGTCTCCATTTGTCGTCATTGCGAGCGCAGCGAAGCAATCCAGATTGCCGCCGCGGAGACATGTGTGTGTCAAGGAGAGCAGTCACCTTTTTGTTCGACTGCGGCCACCTCTTCGTCCCGACCGCGGGCTGTGCAGGATGGCGCGCGCAGATCAA
>NZ_JBEPQT010000032.1:0-69501 GCF_040547985.1 Bradyrhizobium sp. LB14.3 | reverse complement strand
CGATGGCTCCGGCGACAGCCTCGCCGAGCCGACGCTGCTGCTGGTGCATCAACTCGAGGCGCGGGGGGGGGCGGGGGGGGCCCCCCCCCCCCCCCCCCCCCCGGGGGGGGGGGGGGGGCGCCCCCCCCCCCCCCCCCGACGCTCGTCTTTCAAGTCAAGAATGGGATCTAGGGGGATTCTTTATGCTCAGCACTCGTATCTGCCTTGCCGCCATGCTGCTGGCCGCAAGCCTTCATACCGCGTCCGCGCAAACCGCAACGACGCCTGCCACCGCGGCACCGGCCGCGACGACCAATGCCAAGCCGCCTGGCAAGATCAAGCTCAGCATGCAGAAGCTGAAAGACATGAAGGCGAAATGGGCAGCCAACAAGCCGAAGCTTAAGGCCTGCCGCGCCGAGGTAAAGTCCAAGGGCCTGGCTGGCGACGACCGTTGGTTCTACATCGAAGAGTGCATGAGCAAGACCTGAGATCGGGTTCCGCCTGGCGCTTGGGTAAAGGGGCAGGCGGGCGACCGCCTGCCTCCTAAATCATTCCAGGGACGTTCTAAATTGTCTTGCATCTGGCATACCAGAGATTAGAGTTGCGTCGAATTTGGCTTGGTCAGCGGGAACTGGTTTCGCTGATCGAGTCGGAAATGAAGGCGGATCGCATTGGCGATCTGGCCTAAACTCATCGCGCATTTGAGGAGAACGCGACGTCTCCATGAGCAGCAACGACGACGTTCACAAGGTTCGCGAGTTCGAACATCCCGGCCAGGGACGGAAGCGCGCTAAATCCACGCCCAAGGGACGGCAGGTCGATCCCACCGCGTCCCATGAGATCGAGCAGCTGCTCGGCGACAAGCCGCGGCGGCGCGACCTGTTGATCGAATATCTGCATCTGATCCAGGACAAGTATCGCCAGATCTCGGCCGCGCATCTCGCCGCGCTCGCCGACGAGATGAAGCTCGCGTTCGCCGAGGTGTTCGAGACCGCAACGTTCTACGCGCATTTCGACGTGGTGAAGGAAGGCGAGCCTGACATCCCGCCGCTGACGATCCGCGTCTGCGATTCGCTGACCTGCGCGATGCTCGGGGCCGAGAAGCTGCTCGCCGATTTGCAAGACGTGTCGGGTCCCGGCATCCGCGTGGTGCGTGCGCCCTGCGTCGGCCGTTGTGACACCGCACCGGCCGCGGAAGTCGGCCACAACTTCGTCGATCATGCGACCGTCGCCAATGTCATGGCGGCCGCGAAGGCCGGCGACAGCCACGCGCATCTGCCCGATTATATCGGCTACGACCCCTATGTTGCGGACGGCGGCTACAAGCTGCTCAACCGCTTGCGCTCGGGCGAACTGCCGACAGACGATCTGTTGAAGGCGCTCGACGACGCCTCGTTGCGCGGTCTCGGCGGCGCCGGCTTCCCGACTGGACGCAAATGGCGCGCAGTCCTCGGCGAGCCCGGCCCGCGGCTGATGGCGATCAACGGCGACGAGGGCGAGCCCGGCACGTTCAAGGACCGCGTCTATCTCGGAAGCGATCCGCATCGCTTCCTCGAGGGCATGCTGATCGGTGCGCATGTGGTGCAGGCCTCGGATATCTACATCTACCTGCGCGACGAATATCCGGCATCGCGCGAGATCATCGAGTGCGAGATCGCAAAGCTCCCGCCGGGCGGCCCGACGCTGCACATGCGCCGCGGCGCCGGCGCCTATATCTGCGGTGAGGAATCCTCGCTGCTAGAAAGCATCGAGGGCAAGCGCGGCCTGCCCAGGCACAAACCGCCGTATCCGTTCCAGGTCGGCCTGTTCGGCCTGCCGACGCTGATCAACAACATCGAGACGTTGTGGTGGGTGCGCGACATCGTCGAGAAGGGCGCCGACTGGTGGAAGGGCCACGGCCGCCATGAGCGGCACGGCCTGCGCAGTTTCTCGGTGTCGGGCCGTGTCAAGAACCCCGGCATGAAGCTCGCGCCTGCTGGCATTACCGTGCGCGAGCTGATCGAGGAATATTGCGGCGGCATGGCCGACGGCCATCGGTTCTACGCATACCTGCCGGGCGGTGCGTCCGGCGGCATCCTGCCGGCGGCGATGGACGACATCCCGCTCGACTTCGGCACGCTTGAAAAATACGGCTGCTTCATCGGCTCAGCCGCGATCGTGATCCTGTCGCAAAAGGACAGCGTGCGCGCGGCCGCGTTGAATCTCATGAAATTCTTCGAGGACGAGAGCTGCGGCCAGTGCACGCCGTGCCGCGTCGGAACCCAGAAGGCCGTGCAGCTGATGCAGAAACCGGTCTGGAACCGCGCCCTTCTGGAAGAATTGAGCCAGGCGATGCGCGATGCTTCGATCTGCGGTCTCGGTCAGGCGGCATCGAATCCGCTGTCCACCGTGATCAAATATTTCCCTGACGAGTTCAAGGAAGCGGCCGAATGACGAAGATTACGTTCGAGCTCGACGGCAAGCAGGTCGAGGCCAACGCCGGCGAGACGATCTGGCAGGTCGCGAAACGCGGGGGTCGCGAGATTCCGCATCTGTGCTATACGCCGGCGCCGGATTATCGCCCTGACGGCAATTGCCGCGCCTGCATGGTCGAGATCGAGGGCGAGCGCGTGCTTGCGGCGTCCTGCAAGCGCACGCCATCGGTCGGCATGAAGGTGAAGACTGAGAGCGCGCGCGCGGTTTCCGCGCAAAAAATGGTCATGGAGCTGCTGGTCGCCGATCAGCCGGCGCGCGAGACCTCGCACGATCCGGAGTCCAAATTCTGGCACTGGGCCGAGGCCACCGGCGTCACCGAAAGCCGCTTCCCCGCCGCCGAGCGTTGGGCGACCGATGCCAGCCATCCGGCGATGCGCGTCAATCTCGATGCCTGCATCCAGTGCGGCCTGTGCGTGCGTGCCTGCCGCGAGGTCCAGGTCAACGACGTCATCGGCATGGCCTATCGCAACCATGGTTCGAAAATCGTCTTCGACTTCGACGATCCCATGGGCGAGTCCACTTGCGTCGCCTGCGGCGAATGCGTGCAGGCCTGTCCGACCGGGGCTCTGATGCCGGCCGTAATGCTGGACGAGAAGCAGACCCGCGTCACCTATGCGGACAAGAAGGTGGATTCGCTCTGCCCGTTCTGCGGCGTCGGCTGCCAGGTGACCTATGAGGTCAAGGATGAGAAGGTGATCTATGCCGAAGGCCGTGACGGCCCGGCCAACCGCAACCGTCTTTGCGTCAAGGGCCGCTTCGGCTTCGACTACATCCACCATCCGCATCGGCTGACCAAGCCGCTGGTGCGGCTGCCGAACGCGAAGAAGGATTCCAACGACCAGGTTGATCCGGCCAATCCCTTCACGCATTTCCGCGAAGCGAGCTGGGAAGAAGCGCTCGACATCGCGGCCAAGGGCCTGGTCAAGATCCGCGACGAGAAGGGCGTGAAGGCGCTGGCCGGCTTCGGTTCGGCGAAGGGCTCCAACGAGGAGGCCTATCTGTTCCAGAAGCTGGTGCGCACCGGCTTCGGTTCGAACAATGTCGACCATTGCACGCGTCTGTGCCACGCCTCGTCGGTCGCGGCGCTGTTCGAAGGCCTGAGCTCTGGCGCGGTGTCGGCGCCATTCTCGGCGGCGATGGACGCCGAGGTGATCATCGTGATCGGCGCCAATCCGACTGTGAATCATCCGGTCGCCGCAACCTTCATCAAGAATGCGGTCAAGCAGAATGGCGCAAAGCTGATCGTCATGGACCCGCGCCGGCAGTCGCTGTCGCGCCATGCGACCAAGCATTTGCAGTTCAAGCCGGGCTCCGACGTCGCCATGCTGAACGCGATGATCCACACGATCATCACCGAGGGGCTGACCGACGACCAGTACATCGCCGGCTACACTGAGGGTTTTGAGGACCTCAAGGAGAAGATCAAGGAGTTCACGCCGGAGAAGATGGAGGCGATCTGCGGCATCTCTGCGCAGACCCTGCGTGAGGTTGCGCGAACCTATGCGCGAGCGAAATCGTCGATCATCTTCTGGGGCATGGGCATCAGCCAGCATGTCCACGGCACCGACAATGCGCGCTGCCTGATTGCGCTGGCGCTGATCACCGGCCAGGTCGGCCGCCCCGGCACCGGCCTGCATCCGCTGCGCGGCCAGAACAACGTGCAGGGTGCCTCCGACGCCGGCCTGATCCCGATGTTCCTGCCGGATTATCAGCCGGTCGATCGTGACGATCTGCGCGTGAACTTCGAGAAGGTCTGGCAGAAGGAGATCGATCCCGTCCGTGGCCTGACCGTGGTCGAGATCATGAACGCGGTCCATGCCGGCGAGATCACGGGCATGTATATCGAGGGCGAGAACCCCGCGATGTCCGATCCGGATCTCCAGCATGCGCGCGGAGCACTCGCGATGCTCGATCATCTCGTCGTGCAGGATCTCTTTGTCACGGAGACCGCTTTCCACGCCGACGTCATCCTGCCGGCCTCGGCCTTCGCGGAGAAGGACGGCTCCTTCACCAACACCGATCGCCGCGTGCAGCTGGCGCGCCAGGTGATCAAGCCGCCGGGCGATGCGCGGCAGGATCTCTGGATCATCCAGGAGATCGGCAAGCGCATGGGCCTGCCCTGGAATTACGCCGGTCCCGGCGACGTCTACACCGAGATGGCGGAGCTGATGCCGTCGCTCAAGAACATCAGCTGGGAACGGCTGGTGCGTGAAGGTGCCGTCACCTATCCGGCGGACGATCCGAACAAGCCCGGCAACGAGATCATCTTCACCACGGGCTTCCCGACGGCGAGCGGCCGCGGCAAGATCGTGCCGGCCAAGGTGATCCCGCCGGACGAGCTTCCCGACGCGGAATACCCAATGGTGCTCTCGACCGGCCGTGTGCTCGAGCATTGGCACACCGGATCGATGACCCGCCGCGCTCAGGTGCTCGACCAGATCGAGCCCGAGGCTGTGGCCTTCATGTCGCCCAAGGACATGCACAGGAAGAAGCTTGCGCCCGGCGATTTCATTCGGCTCGAGACCCGCCGCGGCGCGGTCGAGGTCAAGGTCCGCTCGGACCGCGACGTTCCCGAGAACATGGTCTTCATGCCGTTCTGCTACGCGGAAGCGGCAGCGAATTTGTTGACCAACCCGGCGCTCGATCCGTTCGGGAAGATCCCGGAGTTCAAGTTCTGCGCGGCCAGGGCCGAGCGCGCGGAAATGCGCGACGCGGCGGAGTAAAGCTCCGCCGCGTGTGCGGCGCCTCTGCGTACCCGCACAGTCATTGCGAACGTCGCGAAGTAGGCCAGGATCTTTCCCCGGAACGCTCGGGATTGCTTCGTCGCTTCGCTCCTCGCAATGACGGTGGTAAGCATGATCTATGTCCAAAATCACCCCAGCCACGCGCGCGCTTGAAGCTGCCGGCATTGCCTTCACCGTCCACACCTACGACTACGATCCCGATGCCGAGAGCATCGGACTCCAGGCCGCATCGGCGCTCGGCGAGGACCCCGCGCGCGTCCTGAAGACGCTGATGGCGCTGGTCGACGGCAAGCCGGTCTGTGTCATCGTCCCGTCCGACCGCGAAGTCTCGATGAAGAAGCTCGCCGCGGCTGCGAGCGGCAAGTCGGCGCAAATGATGAAGCCGCTCGAAGCCGAGCGAGTCACCGGCTTCAAGGTCGGTGGCATCAGCCCATTCGGGCAGCGGAAGCCCGTGCGCACCGTGATCGAGCAGAGTGCGCTCGTGCATGATCAGGTCTACATCAACGGCGGTCAGCGCGGATTGCAGGTGCGGCTCAAACCGGATGATGCGCGGGTCGTGTTGAAGGCGGTCGTCGCGGATGTGGTAGCTTGAGCGTCTCGCCGTTACTGCTTTTGCAAAAGCTTCAGCCGGCAGCGCAGCGCTTCGCGGATGTGTGCGCGCGCGAACTGCTCCGACTTGTCGCCGTCGCGAGCCGCGATGGCGTCGATGATGGCCTGGTGCTCGCCGTGGCTGGTCGAGGGGCGGCCCGATACGGAGAAGGTGGTGGGACCGAGCAGTGCGATCCAGTCCTGCAATTCGCCTGACGCGTTGTCGAGATAGCGGTTGCGCGCTGCGCGGCAGATCGCCTCGTGGAACGCGCGGTTCAGCCTTGCCATTTCTCCTGCCATCTCGGCGGCGTCGGCCGCGGACGCTTCGACAAAAGCCTGTTCGATATCCCTAAGCGCGTCGACCTCGGTCGCTGAGGCGTGCTCCGCGGCCAGGCGCGCGGCGGCGCCTTCCATGATCTCGCGCATGGCGTAGAGTTCGAGCACCTCGGAGATGTCGAGGTTGCGCACGATGAGGCCGCGGCCGCCGGCAGGTTCGACGAACCCGCGCGCCGCGAGCCGGCCCAGAGCCTCCCGCACCGGCGTGCGGCTGACCTTCAGCCGCTTGGCGACCTCCTCTTCGCGCAGGCGGTCGCCGGCGCGGTAGCTGCCGGCCTGCAGCGCCTCGCAGAGCGAGCGGAACACCGCTTCGCCCAGCGCGACACCGCCGCCGCGCGCGATCGATCCGCCTGCCTTTGCCGGGCGTCTGGCCATGTTTTCCCTCGCGGCGCATCCTGCCCATGCAGAGATGCCGCTTGCAACGTTAACGTATATCTTTGTATACAAAAGTACGCAATGGCGGCCGGGATTGACCGAGGCCGCCGGCGGGCAGAATGTCTCTAACTTCGGCGGCATCGGGCAGGCGGCATGAGCAGTAAATACGACGTGCTGGTGATCGGCGGCGGCAATGCGGCGCTGTGTGCGGCGATCAGCGCCCGGCGTGGCGGCGCCTCCGTCCTCGTGCTGGAGGGCGCGCCAAAGTTCTATCGCGGCGGCAACACCCGCCATACCCGCAACATGCGCTGCGCCCATGACGCCGCCACCGACATCCTGACCGGCCCCTACACCGAGGAAGAGTTCTGGGAGGATCTGCTGCGCGTCACCGGCGGGCAGACCGACGAGGTGCTCGCCCGTCACATGATCCGGGAATCCAAGGACATTTTGAACTGGATCGTGGAGCAGGGCGTGCGCTGGCAGCCCTCGCTTGGCGGCACGCTGAGCCTCGGCCGCACCAACTCCTTCTTCCTCGGTGGCGGCCGCGCGATGCTGAACGCACTTTATCTCACCGCCGAGCGGCTCGGCGTCGAGGTCAAGTACGATGCCGAGGTCACCGACCTCATGATCGAGGACGGCATGTTTCTCGCGGCGCGCCTCAAGCGGCCGATCAATGGCGAGACCGAGATCCGCGCGACGGCGCTGGTCGCCGCGGCCGGCGGGTTCGAGGCCAACATCGAATGGCTGAAGCAATATTGGGGCGAGGCCGCCGACAATTTCCTGATCCGCGGCACGCCCTATAATCGCGGTTCGATCCTGAAGATGCTGCTCGACAAGGGCGTGCAGGAGGTCGGCGACCCCACGCAGTGCCATGCGGTCGCGATCGACGCCCGCGCGCCGAAGTTCGACGGCGGCATCATCACGCGTCACGACTCGGTCGTATTCGGCATCGTCGTCAACAAGCACGCCCAGCGTTTCTACGACGAGGGCGAGGACATCTGGCCGAAGCGCTACGCGATCTGGGGCCGGCTGGTCGCGGCGCAGCCGGACCAGATCGCCTACATCATCTTCGATTCGACCGTCGTCACCTCATTCATGCCGACACTGTTCCCGCCAATCGCCGGGCAGACCGTGGCTGAGCTCGCCGGCAAGCTCGAGCTCGATCCAGTTGCGCTGGACAAGACCATCACGGAGTTCAATGCCGCGGTGCGGCCCGGCACCTTCGACCATACTGTTCTGGACGATTGCCGCACCGAAGGCATCACACCGCAGAAGACGCATTGGGCGCGGCGGATCGAGACGCCGCCTTATCTCGCTTATCCGGTGCGGCCCGGCATAACCTTCACCTATCTCGGCACGCGCGTGACCAGGGAGGCGCGGATGCTTATGTCGGACGGCAAGCCGTCGGCCAACATGTTCGCAGCCGGTGAGATCATGGCCGGCAACGTGCTCGGCAAGGGCTATGCCGCCGGCATGGGCATGACCATCGGCAGCGTGTTCGGGCGGATCGCAGGACGGGAAGCGGCGAAACATGCACGGAACTAGGATTCTCGACGAAGCCGACCGCCTGATGACGGTCTGCAATTCCTGCCGCTACTGCGAGGGACTGTGCGCGGTTTTTCCCGCCATGGAAATGCGCCGTGCCTTCTCCGACGGCGACCTCAACTATCTCGCTAATCTCTGCCATTCCTGCGGCGCGTGCTACGTCGACTGCCAGTTCTCGCCGCCGCATGAATTCAACGTCAACGTCCCGCAGACGCTGGCGATCGCGCGCGCCGAATCCTATGCCGCCTATGCCTGGCCACAGGCGCTGTCCGGTGCGTTCGCGCGCAACGGCCTCGTCATCAGTGTCATCGCCGCGCTCAGCATGGCCGCCTTCATTCTCGGCTTCGCCGTCCTGAACGACCGCAGCGTGCTGTTCGGCGTGCACAGCGGTCCCGGCGCGTTCTACAGACTGATGCCGCACAATGCGATGGCCGCATTATTCAGCGCCGCCTTCCTCTATGCGATCCTCGCGCTGGTCATGAGCGTGCGTGCGTTCTGGCGCGACATCGGCACGCCGATCGGCGGCCGTGCCGATGGGGGCTCGATCTTCCAGGCGATCCGCGATGCAGGCGAGCTGCGCTATCTCCACGGCGGCGGCGTCGGCTGCTACAACGAGGACGAGAAGCCGACCGACCGGCGCAAACTGTATCATCACCTGACTTTCTACGGTTTCCTGCTCTGCTTCGCCGCGACGTCGGTGGCTACGCTCTATCATTATTTGTGGGGACGCGAGGCTCCGTATCCGTGGTGGGATCTGCCGGTCGTGCTTGGTACGCTTGGCGGCATCGGTCTCATCATCGGGCCGATCGGCCTGTTCGCGGCCAAGATGCGGCGCGATCCGGCGTTGCTCGACGAGAGCCGCTACGGCATGGATGTCGGTTTCATCGCCATGTTGTTCCTGACCGGCTTCACCGGCATGCTGCTTCTGCTCCTGCGCGAGACCGCCGCCATGGGGCCGCTGCTTGCGCTGCATTTGGGCGCGGTATTCGCGCTGTTCATCACGATGCCCTATGGCAAGTTCGTGCACGGCATCTATCGCTTCGCGGCGCTGGTGCGCTATGCGCAGGAGCGGCGCGGAGAAGCCGGCTCTTGAGATTCAGACGGTGCGGAAGCGGCCGTCGCGCAGGAAGGCGATCGTCTGTTCGATCGCGGCGACGTGACGCGGAAGTCCGGTATGGGACGCCTTCGCGACGACATGGTCGGCCATGCCGGCCACCATCGCGCTTTGCACTGAGACCCGTCCGTCATTCGGCTTCGGCAGAACAAAGAGACCTGCGGCGGGATCGATGAAGCGGTTTCCCGCGATCGCGCCGACGGGATAGTCCAGGGCGGGCAGGGCGTCAGACCCGGTCGCAGCCGTGGTGGTGAGCTCGAGCCCGGCCGGGCCGTAGAATGCACGGTAGAGCCGAGATCCACGCAGGAGATCGGCGACTTCGCTACCGCCGTTTGGCGTACCCAGCATTACCACGCCCGCAAGCCGGTCCGGCCGGTACTTTGCGATATAGGCACGTGTCACCAGACCGCCCATCGAATGCGCAACGAAATGCAGCGGCGCATGACGTTCGGCGAAGCGGGCGACCTCCGGGTGGATATCGTCCGCGAGCGCTGTGATCGGTTTGCGGCGGCTGGCGTAGTCGATGTTCAGCGTCGCGAACCCGGTCGTCTGGAGCGCCCGTTCAAGTCGTTTCAGGGATGCCGAGGTTCGCGCGATGCCGTGAAGCAGAACCACTCCCGGGCCATCGCGCCTCGCCTGATTGAGGCGCCTCGTGCATCTCTCTACGCCACCTCGCGCTCCGGCGCGGATGCCTGCTCGCGGGCCATCGTCGTTGCGGTGACGTAGTCGGTCTTGCCGGTGCCGAGCAGCGGCACTTTGTCGACCACCAAGATCGCCGCGGGAACGGTCAGCTCGGACGCGCCGATCGTCTTTGCCTGACCCAGCATCGCGCTACGCTCGGCACCCTTCTCCGTCGTTAGCAGCACGATGCGCTCGCCCTTGCGCGGATCCGGGATCGACACGGCAACCGATGCGGCCTGCGGCCACAGCGTCGTCGCGATGCTCTCGACCGCTGACAGCGAGACCATTTCGCCCGCGATCTTGGCAAAGCGCTTGGCGCGGCCCTTGATGGTGATGAAGCCGGCGGCGTCGATCGCCACGATGTCGCCGGTGTCGTGCCAGCCCTCGGCGAGCGGTTCGAGCACGCCGGGATTTTCGGCCCGCAAGTATCCAAGCATCACGTTCGGTCCGCGCACCGAGAGGCGTCCACCTTCCTCGATGCCGGGGACCGGGTCGAGGCGGCTTTCCATCAGCGGCGACAGGCGGCCGACGGTGCCGGGACGATTGGCCATCGGCGTGTTCATCGCCAGCACCGGCGCGGTCTCGGTGACTCCATAGCCTTCGAGGATGCGGATGCCGTAGCGCTCCATGAACACCTGGCGTGTCCGATCCTTGACCGCTTCGGCGCCGGCGATCACCAGGCGCAGCGTACGGAAGTCGTAGGCATGCGCCGAGCGCGCGTAGCCGGTGAGGAACGTGTCGGTGCCGAACAGGATCGTGGCGCCGGTCTGGTAGATCAGCTCCGGCACGATCCGATAGTGCAGCGGCGAGGGGTACATGTAGATCGGAATGCCCGCGAGCAGCGGCATTATCATTCCGCCGGTCAGTCCGAAGGAGTGGAACACCGGCAGCACGTTGAACACCTTGTCATTGGCGTTGGCATCGACCCGCGCCAGCGCCTGCGCGGCGTTGGCAAGGATATTGCGGTGGGACAGCACGACGCCCTTGGGCGTGCCTTCCGAGCCCGATGTGAACAGCACGACGGCCGGATCATTCGCCTGGCGCGTGACGCGCGGCGCGGTGCCGGCGAGCAGGCCCTTGATCTTGTCGGCCGTGCCGATCGAGGCGCGGACATCCTCGAGATAGACGACGCGGACTTGCGCGGAGATCGCCGCCATCAGCTTGTCGAGCTTGCCCTTCTCGATGAAGGCCTTCGACGTCAGCACCGTCTTGACCTGCGCGGCCTTCATGGCGGCGAGCACGTTGACCGGGCCCGCGGAGAAGTTGAGCATCGCCGGCACCCGGCCGATGTTTTGCAGCGCCATGAAGACGACGGCGACGCCTGCGGAATTCGGCAGCAGCACGCCGACATTCTCACCGACGGCGGTGCCGCTCTCCAGTTTCCGACTCAAGACCTGCGCGCCCAGGATCAGCTTGCGATAGGTCAGCTTGGTGCCGAGCGCGTCCTCGACGATGACCTTGCCGGTGTCGCGGTCGCGATAGGCGTGTCCGAGCGCTTCGAACAGCGTGTGATCGAGCATGGCGTTCTTCACCATGGCGTCAATCATCACGTCCTGAAGCGCTGCGCCCGCAGCGTTGCGGCGCGCCTTGCCCTTCAGCGACGGATCGACCGGAAGCTTGACCGGCGGCAGGATGGTGACGGTCACCCGCGGAAACCACGAGCGCTTGATCTGGCTGCCGTTGAGATAGCTGAGATGCGAGCGTTGCGCGCCTTCGATGCGGATCGGGACGACGACCGCATCGGCCTTGTCCGCGATCATCGCGGTGCCGTCATAGACCTTCATCAGCGACCCGGAGACGGTGATGCGTCCCTCCGGGAAAATCACGACCGGCTCGCCGGCGGCGACAAGCCTGATCAGGTCGCGCGCGGCCAGCGGCTTGCTGGGGTCCATGGTGTAGTGCTTGACCACGCGCAGGAACGGCTTGGCCCACCAGGCCTTGGAGATGCCGGTATCGACCGCGAAGCTCGCGTCGATCGGCAGCACGGCGTGCAGCAGCGGGCCGTCGATCAGGCTGACATGGTTGGGCGCGATCAGCATGCGCGTGCCGGCGGGCGGCAGATTCTCGAGCCCACGGACTTCCGTGCGGAACAGTGCGCGGAACAGCAGCCCACCGAAATCGCGCACGCCTTCCTTGCCCCACTTCGTCAGCACGAACCAGACTGCGCCGAAGCTTGCGATGCCGAGGCCGAAGAAGATCCAGCCGACATGCAATCCGGCCGCCTGCAGCAGCGCGACGAACAGCGAGCCCGCTACCATGAAAGCGGCCTGCAGCACATTGCCGGCGGCGATGATGCGGGCACGCTCGGACGGTGCCGACCAGGCCTGGACGGCAGCGAAGGACGGCACGACGAACAAGCCGCCGCCGAATGCGAAGGCGACGAAGTCGATCAACATGCGCAGGCCGGCGAACGACGTCGCGAAGTCGACCGCGGCGATGTCCTGACCCTTGCTGGTCGCGCCGATCGCCCAGGCGAGATCGAGGCCGGCAAACCCCATGATGATGGCGCCGATCGGCACCAGCGCGAGGTTCGGGCGAACGTGGCTCAGGCTAGCGGCGAACAGCGAGCCGATGGCAATGCCGATTGCGAAGACCGCGAGACACAGCGTTACCACGCCCTCGGTGCCACCGACGACGTCCTTGACCAGCGCCGGCAGCAGCGAGAGCACGATGGCGCCCACCAGCCAGAACCAGGAGACGATCACGGTGCCGTCCCACAGCCGGTGGTCGGCGTGCAGCGTCTTCAACAGGCCGAGCGTCGAGGTCCAGGGATTGGCGTTGACGGACAGATCGGGTGCAGAGGGCGTTGTTGCCGGAATGCGGGAGGCGACGGCCCAGGACAGCAGGGCCAGCACGACCACGGCCGATGCGACCCAGCCCATATGCGCGGAGCCGGCCACGAACTGGCCGCCAGCGACGGTGCCGAGCAGGATCGCCATGAAGGTCGCACCTTCGACCAGCGCGTTGCCCGTCGCGAGCTCGCCGAGCGCGAGCTGGTCCGGCAGCATCGAATATTTCACGGGGCCGAACAGGGCGGCGATGACGCCAAACAGTGCGAGCGCTGCGAACAGCAGCGGCACCGAATGCAGCAAGAAGCCGGCGGCGGCAAAGCCCGCGGCGAAGATCTCGGCGAATTTGAGCCGCCGCGCGACGACGGATTTGACGTATTTGTCGGCGAGCTGCCCGCCGAGCCCGGACAGGATGAAATAGGGGAAGATGAAGACGGCGCCTGCGACCGTCACCAGCGCATCTCCGTGGCCGGTCGCGACACTGTAAAGCAGGATGATGACGAGTGCGTTCTTGAGCACGTTGTCGTTCAGCGCCGAGAAGAATTGCGCCCAGAACAGCGGCGCAAAGCGGCGTGACGACATCAAATCCCTGATCATGACTAGTCCTGTTTTGGAAACGCTGTCTGAGGTTGTTTCGTTGTTGGTTGGGCATCGGGACCGGAGGAGACGCGACGGGCAATTGCGGGTTGACGACGATCGTCCCGGCCTGCGCTGCGCCTTGGCCTTCCGATCCTGTTGGTCTCCGCGTGGCGACGTTTGGTTCGCAAATGGTTTTGGTCGCGGCCCTATCAAGCTCCGGCAGGGAGGCGTGCCGGCTGCGCCCGCCTCAGGTGAGGTGGGCGAGACGGCGAAAGGGCGAGAAGCGGCCGAGCAGGCTGAAGCGCCGGCCCTCATCACGGGCACGGGCGCGGTTGGCGCGCCACATCCGGAAGGTTGCGCGGCGCTCGGTCAGGACGCCGGCGATGTCGCAGGCATTTGCGATGCGATCGATCGGCGCCATCGCGAACCGCAGGAGCGCCCGGCCAATTCCGGCAACGAGAGCGGTGGCGTCATCGATGAAGGTGGAGGCGATATCAACGGCGAGGGTTTGCATTTTGCAGGTCTCCGAGATAGTGTGAACATTGTTCAAATGAGTATCCTGAAAATGAACAATGTTCAAGAAGAATCGCTACGAGACCAAAAAAAAAGTCGCCGACGGTTTCAGATCCTGGAGATCGCCCGTCGTATTATTGCGACTAAGGGTTTGAGATCGCTAAAGGTTCGGGATGTTGCCGAAGCCGCTGGCTGCTCAATCGGAAGCGTCTATAACGAGTTCGGCGACTTCGACGGGGTCATTTTGACCGTGAATCGGGAGACCGTTCAGGCGCTGACCGTGCGACTTGGCGGAGTTCCGGCCGCGGATCCCGTTCGCCAGCTCTATGGGCTTGCCGCGACCTATCTCGAGTTCTTCGCGGAGCACGCCAACCTGCTGCGCGCGCTGTTCGAGCATCGGATGGAAGACGATCGTCCTTACCCCGATGACATCCTTCAGCTGGTGATGGACGCGTTCGCGCTGATGCATCCACCTCTGGTGCGGCTGCTTCCGAATGCAGACGACGTGCAGATCGCGTTGCTGTCACGCACCCTGTTTTCCGCCGTGCACGGGATCATCTCGCTTGGCCTGGAAGAGCGCATGGTGGCCGTGCCGCCGCAGATGCTGCGCCAGCAGGTCGAACAGTTCCTCGACGCACATCTCGCCGGTCTCGGGATTTTGCCCGTACGCTGACGGGCGCCGTCGTCACGCGCGCGCAGCTTCGCGTTGTCGCGAGGCTACGAGGACGACGTCCGGCCGCACGCTGTCGACCTGAACCCGGTTGCGTCCCTTCTCCTTGGCGCGGTAGCAGGCCGCATCCGCGTGCCGCATCGCGCCTTCGAGCGTGGTGCAGCGATCGGCAATACAGGTCACGCCGATGCTGGCGGTTACCGCGAAGCAACGATCGTCCCAGGTGAAGCTGAACAATTCGAGCGATCGTCGCAGCCGTTCGGCGATATCGATGGCGCCCGAAGGCGAGCATTGCGGCAAGATCAGGCCGAATTCATCGCCGCCGAGCCGCGCCACCAGATCGTGCGGCCGCCGTTCCTGCTGCAACAGTTGTGCGACCTGGCAGAGCAGGCGGTCGCCCGCGAGATGGCCGCAGCTGTCGTTGACGTTCTTGAACTGGTCGAGGTCGAGCAGGATCAGGCCGAGCGAACCTGTCGCGATGTTGTCGAGCTCGCTTTGCAGGCGCGCCTCGAAGGCGCGGCGGTTGGACAAGCCGGTCAGCCAGTCGTGTGATGCCTGCCAGGCCAGGCGCTCCTTCTCGGCATGCAAGGCATCCTCGAACGCCTGTCGTTGCAGCACCAATCGCCGCGTGTGCCAGATCAGGAGCAGGATCAACGTCAAGGCGGTGACGATATTGACGCAAGCCAGCGTCATCTTGATGGCGCGGGAGCCTTCGCCGAGGACGGTGGAGAACCGGTTGGCGTGCACCGTGAACTGAGCGTTGAGCTCCGAGAGCCGCGACGACAATAATTGCAGGCGGTTGCCGTCCTGAACGGGCCCGTTCTCCAGTTCTGACCGGATGACCTCGCCGAACACGTTCAGCTCCAGCAGCATGGGGTCGGTGGCGGCCCACTCGCGGATCGCTTCCTTGAGAAAGCTGACCTGTTTGAAGTAGCGGAACAGCCAGATCAATCCCGGCACGTCATCGGGATCGTTGTCGCCTTGCAGAAAGCCGATGCGGGCGACCTCGACGTCGACCGGATCGCGCTCGAGCGCCCAGCGTGCGAACTCGTCGCCGATGGGAACAGCCAGCGAGGTCTGGTATTGCGCGAACTGGCTGGCATCTCCCGAATGCAGATAGAGATTGAGGAAATAGACGGCGTTTTTCTGCGAGCGCGACCACATCGCCTCGCCCGCGACGTAAGCGCGGACCGAGGACATGACCTCCAGGCTGAATCCGGCGATCGCCGCCTGCAGCACGACGACCATGACGAAAGGCGAGACGAGCTTGATGACGTGAAGGAAACTGCGTCCCTTCGTCGACGTCGTTGTTCTGCGAAACACTTTGCGTTCCCCAAGTCACTCGACGACCCCAGCGGAGTGATCCGCTCATAACGCGGATTACGCGTGAGGGGTTCTAAACTCGACTTGAAAATGCCGGGAGACTGCGTCGCAGAGTGAAGACGTTGTGAAACGGATGTTCGCAGATCGTTGCAAATGCCGTCGAACCGGAACTGACGCGGCATCGACGAGCCGATGTCTTGCATTCGACTTGCGCGGTTTACTCGATCGAGAGAGTTTGCTCTGGCGCTAAACCAGCACCGGCTTGCGCACCCGACCGGCGTCGCCGAAAACGCGCAGGTAACGCTCGATCTCCGAGGGCAGGCCGGTCGCCTTCTCGGGGTTGTCGGAGAGCTTGACCGCCGGGCGGCCGTCGACCGACGACACCTTGCAGACGATCGAGATCGGATCGAGATTGAACGAGCCGTCCGGCGGGCAGCCGACGAAATCATTGGTGAGGTTGGTGCCCCAGCCGAAGGAGAGCCGCACGCGGCCGCCGAAGTGGTGATAGGTCTCCTCGATCGAGCCGACGTCCATGGCGTCGGAAAACACGAGCAGCTTGTCCCTGGGATTGCGGCCCTTTGACTCCCACCATTTCATGATCTCCTCGCCGGCCTGGATCGGCGGCGCGCTGTCGGGGCGGAAGCCGGTCCAGTCGGCGACCCATTCCGGCGCATCGCGCAGGAAGGCCTTGGTGCCGAAAGCGTCGGGCAGCGCGATCAGGAGGTTGCCGCCATAGGTCTGGCGCCATTGGTCCAGGATGCGGTAGGGCGCCCAGCGCAATTCCTCGTCGTCCTTGGCGAGCGCGGCGGCGACCATCGGCAGCTCATGGGCGTTGGTGCCGATGGCTTCGAGATCATTGTCCATCGCGAGCAGCACGTTGGATGTGCCGATGAAGGACGGGCCCAGGCCTTCCTTCACCGCCTCCACGCACCAGCGCTGCCAGAGGAATCCGTGGCGGCGGCGGGTGCCGAAATCGGAGAGACGGAGGTTCTCCAGCTTGCGCAGCCGCTCCACCTTGGTCCACAGCTTGGCCTTGGCGCGGGCATAGAGCACGTCGAGCTCGAAGCGCCCGCGGCCCTTCATCGCCGCGCGCGAGCGCAATTCGTTGAGGATGGCGAGCGCCGGAATCTCCCACATCGTGGTGTGGCTCCACGGCCCGTGGAAGTGCAGCTCGTACTGGCCTTCGACCTTGCGCAGCTCGTATTCGGGCAGCCGGAATTCGGCGAGCCAGCGGATGAAGTCCGCCGAGAACATGTGGGTCTTGCCGTAGAAGGTGTTACCGGCAAGCCAGATCAGCTCTTTCTTGGTGAAGCGGATGGTGCGGGCGTGGTCGAGCTGGGCGCGCAGCTCGCCCTCGTCGATGATCTCGGCGAGCCGGACATGGCGCGAACGGTTGATGACCGAGAATGTTACCTTCTGATTCGGGTAAGATTCCCGAATCATTTGTAACATCAACAGCTTGTAGAAGTCGGTATCGAGCAGGCTGCGGATGATGGGATCCAGCCGCCAGCTGTGATTGTAGGTCCGGCTCGCAATGTCGGTCACTGTCATGGGGGAATTCTAGCGTGGCTGCGGCGACGCAACCAGTGGATTTGGGGAGGGGCAGGCCACCGCCCCGCACCGGTCGCGGGGCAGCCGCAGGGCGGGTCAAGCCGGGGGAAATAGTCCCTGGTCCAGCGCAGTAGCGCCGGTGCCTTTGGCTGACGCCGCTACTTCCCTTCTAACGTATTGACCGGCGTCCACTCGTTCGGCGGTGGATTTGCCGCGAGCCTTCTGGCGCGTTTCGCGAACAGCGCTGATGCCAGATCGCTCGCTGCCGCGTCCTCGAACGCCTCGACTGCCTTCGCAAAGTCGCGCACCCGCCAACACGCGAGCCCTTCCGCATACGCCGTCGCCGCCTTAGTCTGATCGACGCTCTCCGCGCCCTTATCGGCCAGCGGCTCGAATACCTTGATCGCCTCACCGCGCCCTAACACCCTGATCGCATCGAGCTCGCGCCAGGCGAAGCTGTCGCCGGTCTGCGTGACCGTCGCTTCCGAGACCATGATCGCGGTGCCGTAATATTTGTTGGCGCCTTCGAGTCGCGAGGCGACGTTCACGGTGTCGCTCATCACAGTGTAGTTGAAGCGGCGGCGGGAGCCGATATTGCCGACCACGGCTTCACCACTGTTGAGCCCGATGCGATGCGACAGGCCGCGGCCGGCGAAGGCGGCACTGCAGGCGTTGAGCTCTGCCAGCTTTTCGTGGCATTTCAGCGCGGCGTGGACGGCGTTGCGCGCGTGCGCGGGATCGTCGGCTGGCGCACCGAACATCGCGACGATGGAATCGCCGATATATTTGTCGACATAGCCGCGGTGGCTTTCGATGATGTCGGTCATGGCGGAGAGATATTCGTTCATCAGCGTCACCAGCTCGCCCGGCGTCATCGTCTCGGCGATGGAGGAGAAGCCGCTGAGGTCGGAGAAGAACATGGTGACGTTGCGCATCTCGCCGCCGAGTGCCGGCATCTTGCCGGAGGTCACCATGGTGTCGATCACTTCAGGGGCGAGATAGAACGCAAAGCTCTTGCGCAGGAAACGCTCGTCACGATCGGCCAGCACGAAACGGTAGCCGACCATCATCGCGAGCGCGGCAAGGCTCGCGAGTGCTGGCTCCGTCAAGGGCAGCGCCAGCGCGTGAACGAACGCGCCGACGGTCACGGCGGCATAAGCGGCGGTGAGAATGATCCAGGCGATCACGGCGCCACCCGGTGCAAGCACGCAGGCCGCGCAGGCGATGATCGCTGCGAAGGCGATCGTGAGAATGGTCCGCGCGGGAAAGCCCAGTTCTGTCACGGCATCGTGCTCGATCAGATTGCGGGCGGCGGTGGCATGCACGAAGACACCGGCGACGTCGCTGCGGGCCTTTTGTGCGGTGCTTGCCGGGGCGGGCAGGGCGCATCGTGGCCCGGGCGTTCCGTCATATCCGCCGGACAGTCGCATCGAGGTGAGCTTGCGGTCCTCGAAATTCAGGGCGGTGCCAAGCAGCACGACCTTGCCGTCGAAGGCGCGGCGGAAGAAATCGCGGTCGCCTTTTTCGACGCAGGCGCGCAGATCGGCAAAGGAGAAGGTCGGAACGTCACGGCCCAGCCCGCGAAAATTGAGCGTCAGTGCATTCGGCACGGCGGTCGGAATTGCATAACCGGACAATTCGGTCGTACCGGACGGTGCAATCCCGGGCTTTCCGCCGAGCGCGCGCGCGGCGAGCTCGACCGCCATCGTGGGGACCGGCTTGCTGTCGATAGAAAAGCTCAGCGGCATCCGCCGGATCACGTCGTCGGTGTCGGTGTGGACGTTGAGGGCGCGGATATTGTTTCTCACCGCCAGTTGCTGCGCGCGGTCGGGCCTTTCCTGATGGTCGTTGCTCAGGATCTCGCCGAGCACCAGTTTTCCGTTGTCGGAGAGTTGCCGCAGCGCGATCAGGTAGTCCCGGTCAAACCCCCTCATGCGCGTGCCGAGCGGCGCATCGCCAAACGGGATTTGCGATTGCTCGATCGAGCTTGGAAAGATCACGTCGAAGCCGATCACCTTGGCGCCGCCGTCGGAGATGCTCCCAAGCACCCGGCCGATCTCGCGCGTCCAGGTCTGCGTCGGCGAGCCCTTGAACGGCGGCGTGTCGTAGGTCTCACCGTCGATCGCCACGACGACGACCGGCGATGTCGCGGGATCGCGGTGGTCGCCGACGAGCTTGCCGCGCAGCGCCGTGAGGATGTCGAGTGAAAGGCCTTGCAGCGTACCAAGCGGCGGGGACGTGAAGACCGCACCCGCAACGAGCGCGATCAGAATCGCTGCAACGATGTCCCGCCTGCCGATCCGCCGCATCGCCCCGTCGCTAGCTGCCTATTCGAGCCGCAGCAGGCGGCCGACGATCGGCGTCGACGACGACGTGGCGCCGGCATCGACCTGGAAGGCGTAGCGCTTGGCGCCGAGAATGGCCAGATAGCTGCCGCCCGGGGTCAGCGACTTTCCGGCCTTGGCGAAGTCGTAGAATTTGCCGCCGATCATGTTGTCATTCCTCAGCGGGATGCTGATCGTGGGCTCCTTGCCGTCGGTGCGTTCGATCACCAGCGTGCTGCCGCTCTTGGCCTGCACCAGCGGCGCGACGCCGTAGAGCGTCGGCAGCTTGGCCGGCGCGCCCTTGGCGTCCGAGCGCATGGTGCGGAAGGTCGTAGCCGCACTTTGGTTCGCCTCGCGCTCGGACAGTTTGGCCGCATTGGTATCGCAGGGTACTTTTTCCCGCTTGACCTCGCCGAGCTGCACGGTGCTCTGCTCGGCGCCGACCAGGACGACGCCTTCGCTGATGGTCTCGCGCTGGCAGGATTTGAGATAGCTGAGCGTAATGCTCGCCTTCGGCCCGAGCTTGATGATCTTGCCTGGCGCGACATAGTCCATGAACGCGATGCCATCGACCTTGCCTTGCACGTCCTCGACGATGGCGGCGGGGGTCTCCGCCAGGGCGGGGGTGGCAAGACAGAACGCGCCGACAAATGCGCCGATGAGGCTTTTCATGGGAATTCTCATTCGCTTCGACCGATGGATGACCGGTCCCATCCTGGGCCGATGCTTAGCAGCGCAGCGCCCAGGCAAGTGTGACCAGAATCACTCTTAGATATTGGTGCCACTTTAGCAGGAACCGGTTCAAACCGGCGACCGGAGAAAGCAGAGCCCAGGCAAGCTGTCGGCCGGATGGATAATGTCAGGCGGCCGGGACCGCCTCAAGTGAACGGTCCTCGACCGGATGGCTCTCCGCCGCAGCCTCTATAATGGGAGCCAGCGTGGCCTCGGTCTTCTGATACGGCGTCGTCTGCTGACCGGCGGCGATCTCCACGACCTCGTCCCAGCGCGACAGGAAGGCCTCGACACAGGCCGGGTCGAACTGCCGGCCCTGGTTCTCGACCAGATAGTTGCGCGCCACGTCCAGCGGCATCGGGTCTTTATATGGCCGCCGCGTCGTCAGGGCGTCGAAGACGTCGGCGACCGCGACCACGCGCGCGGCGACGGGAATCTCGTCGGCCCTGAGGCCGTTCGGATAGCCCGCGCCGTCCCAGCGCTCATGATGACCTGCGGCAATTTGCGCACCGAGCTGGATCAGCTCGCAGCTGGAGTCGGCCAGGATTTTCTCGCCGATCGTCGCGTGGGTGCGGATCACCGCCATCTCCTGGTCGGTCAGCTTGCCGGGCTTGAGCAGGATGTTGTCGGGAATGGCGACCTGGCCGACATCGTGCAGCGGCGCGGCCAGATAAATGTCGCGGCAGAGCCGGGCGGGCAGGCCGAGCTGCTCGGCGATGATGCGGCTGTAGCGGGCGACCCGCAACGTGTGCTCGCCGGTGTCGTTGTCGCGGTACTCGACTGCAAGCGCGAGCCGCAGGATGATCTCCTCCTCGCGCTCGCCGAGCTTTCGTGTTGCCGCCGCGACTTCGCTGGCCAGATGCGCGGCACGATCGCTGAGCTTGCGTCCGGCTGCACCAAGCTGAATCAAATTCCGCAGGCGCACCGTCATTTCGACGCTCTGCGGCTGCTTGGGCAGGAAATCGGTTGCGCCGGCCTGCAGCGCTTCCATCTTGATGTCATCGGTCTGTCGCGAAGTGATCATCGCGATCGGGATGTCGGAGCAGCCGGGCAGGGTGCGGAAGGTGCGGATGAAGCTGATGCCGTCCATATGCGGCATCTCGTAGTCGACCAGCACGAGGTCGAAGACGCGCTCCCGCGCGCAAACCAGCGCGTCCACGGGATCGAGGAAGGTGGTGGCCTCGACCAGACCTTCGGCCTCGATGTGATGTTTCAGGAAGTTGAGGACGGAGCGGCTGTCATCAACCAGGAGCGCTTGGGTCAGCATCGGCGGCCGGGGCTCGTGCGGATGGCGGGGCGTGACTTCTACACATAGGCTCTGCGATTTAACGTGAAGCAAACGCCAGGACGGCGACGAACTGCCTTGAGACTGCGCGGGACGCATGAGATTTGGCCGCGCCATGCACGTCTGCATGCATACGCGAAGTTCTTCGGATTGTGACCCGTAGTTGTACGGACACCCTCATTAGGAGTTTGAATACTCTCCGTTGCGAATAGTTGTCGCGCGGGATTCTCGCCATGCGTGCGGCGAATCCTGAGGAAATTTGGGGGACGAATGTCGTCTGATGTCACCGAGCCGAAATGGTCCCTTCGGCTGCCAGCTGATTGCAGCATCGCTGGGATCCGCAACGTCTATGACCTCATTCGCGAGGCGTTCGGCCGCCAGGAGCGGCTCGAGATCGACTGTTCGAGCGTCGACAAGGCCGATGTGACCTCGATCCAGCTTCTGCTGTCCACCGCCAAGACCGGTGAGGCCCAGGGCCGGCCTGTGGTCCTGACCTCCTTCTCCCAGTCTCTGCGCAACACCCTTCGTCGCGCCGGCTTCGCCAGCGACGCGATGATCGATCAGCACTTCCCGCAAAAGAAAGATGGCGCCTAATGGCCACGATTCTCACGGTCGACGATTCCCCCAGCATCCGGCAGATGATCAAGGTCGTGCTCGAGCCGGCCGGTCATAACGTGATCGAGGCCGGCGACGGCGCGCAAGGGCTCGCCAAGGCCCAGGCCGGCAAGCTCGACCTCGTCATCACCGACCTCAATATGCCCGTCATGAACGGGTTGGAGCTGATCCGGGCGCTCCGCAAGCTTCCGAGCGCGGTCGGCATGCCTATCGTGTTCCTGACGACCGAATCCAACGACACGGTGAAGCAGGAAGCCAAGAGCGCCGGCGCCACCGGCTGGATCACCAAGCCCTTCAAGCCCGAGCAGTTGCTCGCCGTCGTCGGCAAGCTGGTGCGTGCATGAGCGCGATGGACCCGACCGAGGTCTTTCGTCAGGAAGCCAGCGAGCTGTTCGAAGTTCTTGAGGGGGCCCTGCTCGATCTCGGCCTGCGTCCTGACGATCGCGAGCTGGTCGATTCCGCCTTCCGCGCCCTGCATACGATCAAGGGTTCGGGCGCCATGTTCGGCTTCGACAAGGTCGCCTCCTTCACCCACGAATTCGAGACCGCGTTCGACCGCGTCCGCAAAGGCGAGATCAAGCCGACGCAAGACCTGATCTCGGTCGCGCTCGCCGCCAAGGACTACATCCGCGCGCTGATCGAGGACCCGCAGTCGACCGACGACGTCATCGGCGAAGCCATTCTCGACGATCTCGAGCGCTACGTGTTTCCCGACCAGGCTGCCACTGCGGCCGCTGAGATCATCGAGGCGCCGCTGGCACCAGCCGAGAGCAAGCAGGCAGGCTGGCATCTCTATCTGGAATTCGAATCCCACGTCCTGCGCAACGGCTCCAATCCACTCGACCTGCTGGAAGACCTCTGCAAGCTCGGCCCCTGCTTCGTCGTGCCTGTGACCGACGGCATTCCGTTCCTCGACGAGATGGAGCCCGAAGATTGCTACCTGAAGTGGGACGTCAAGCTGCACGCGGCCTGCGACAAGGACGCGATCGACGACGTCTTCATGTTCGTCTCGGACGAGATGAAGCTGACGCTCTCGCCGCTGGAGCAAGTCGAGGCGCCCGCGCCGATGCCGCTGTTCCAGCTGCTCGAGGAGGAGCCTGCAGAGGTGGCCGAAATGCCTGCGCCGGTGGTCGAGGCTGCTGCGCCCGTCGCCGCGCCGCCCGCCGCAACGACGGAACCCAAATCTGAATCGAAGCCGGAGCCGAAGTCCGAGGCCAAGCGCGACGATCGCGGCATCGCCACCGTCCGCGTTCAGGCCGAGCGTCTCGACGAACTGATGGACCGGGTTGGCGAGCTCGTCATCGCCCAGGCACGGTTGACCCAGCTCGCCGCTTCCGGCTCGGACCTCTCGATCAAGATGATCGCTGAGGAAATCGAACGCCTTGCCTCTTCCTTGCGCGACACCACGATGGGCGCGCGCATGGTGCCGATCGGTTCGCTGTTTGGCCGCTTCCGCCGTCTGATCCATGACCTGTCGCGCGATCTCTCAAAGCCAGTCGAGTTCGTCACCACGGGCGAGGATACCGAGCTCGACAAGACCATGATCGAGTGCCTTGCCGATCCCTTGGTGCATTTGATCCGCAACGCCATCGATCACGGCATCGAGGACACAGTCACCCGCTCGGCCAACGGCAAGACCGAGCAGGGCCGGATCGAGCTCGCCGCCGTTCATTCCGGCGCGCAGGTGCTCGTCACCGTGAAGGACAATGGCGGCGGCCTCAACACCGCGCGCATCCGTGCGAAAGCGGAAGAGCAGGGGCTGATCGCTTCCGGCGCTGTGCTGACCGATCACGAAATCCATCAGTTCCTGTTCCATCCAGGCTTTTCGACCGCGCAGACCATCTCGGCGCTGTCCGGCCGCGGTGTCGGCATGGACGTGGTCAAGCGCACCATCGAGAACATGCGCGGCACGATCGATTTGTCCACCAGGCCGGGCCAAGGCACCACCGTGACGCTGCGCCTGCCGCTGACGCTTGCGATCATCGAAGGTCTTTTGATCCGCGTCGGCGAAGGCCGCTACATCATTCCGCTGTCGGCGGTTGAGGAATGCATCGAGCTGACGGCCGAGGACGAGCGTTCACGCGGCCGCGACTTCCTCAATGTGCGCGGCAATCTCGTGCCCTTCCTCAGGCTGCGCGAGATCATGACCGCCTCGGGCATGCCCGATCGGCACCAGAAGACGATCATCATCTCGACCGGCGAGACTCACGTCGGTCTTGTCGCGGACCAGATCATCGGCAACCACCAGACCGTGATCAAATCGCTCTCCAAGCTGCATTCCGACGTCACGATCTTCTCGGGCGCGACGATCTTGGGTGACGGTACGGCGGCGCTGATCCTCGACGTCGCGCAGCTCGTCGCGCTGGCGCAGTCGAAGGTCGAGAAGCATATCAGCGAGGCGGCGTGATGAACGAGACGCATACGGGCGAACATCAGGTCGACGCGATGCAGGTTGTGATGATCGGTCTCGGCGAAGAAAAGTTCGCGCTCGACGCAGGCCTCGTGCGCGAGATCATCGATCCCGTGCCCGTGACCAAGGTGGCAGGCGCGAGGGCCTTCGTTCCCAGCGTGATCAATGTTCGCGGCAACGTCATCCCACTGGCGGACCTGCGCATCCGCTTCGGCATGCCGCAGCCGGAGGATTCGGCCGACACGCGCATCGTCGTGATCGAGCTGGAGCTAGATGGCGAGCCGGTGCTGGTCGGCGTCACCGCCGACAAGGTCTACGAGGTCACGGAGATTTCGCAGACCGACGTGCAGCAGACACCGCGCGTCGGCATGCACTGGAAGCCGGAGTTCATTCGCTTCATCGCCAAATGGCGTGAAGAGTTCGTCATCGTTCCGAACATGGAACGCATTCTGAATTGAGAAGTCTCGGGCGAGACTGGGGTAGGGGCTGGAAATGAGATTTACCGTCAAGGCAAAGCTTGCCAGTGCATTCGGCGTGATCATCGTTCTGTCCGGGGTTGCGGGCGGTGTGGCTTACATGAAGCTCGGCGACATGATGGCGACCGCGGACAGCATGGTCCTCCGTGCCAAGCGCATGGAAAGGGCGACTGAAGTCGAGAAGGACATTCTCATCCAGCTTCGCGCGGAAAAGAACGCCATCATTGGCAACGAGAGCGAAGTCGAGCAGGCTGCGACCGACGCTGCCAAGCGTCGCGAGTCAGCCCTGAAGACCAAGGACGAAGTCTACGCGTTGGCGAGCCAGGCCGGCAGGAAGTTGCTCGACGGCTTTGACGTGTCCTACGCCAAGATGAATGCTTATCAGGAAGAAACGATCCGGATCGCGAAGACCGACAAGGCCAAGGCGACCGAACGCTCGAGCAACGACGGCCGCAAGATTGTGAACGAAGCGCTCGAGTCTATGGGCGCCTATGTCGAGAACACCAAAAAACAAATGACTGAGCAGGCCGTTCAGTCGAAGGAAGAGGGACACCAGGCGCAGTTCCTGCTGATGATGCTCCTCGGTATCTCGTTGATCGTTGCGATCGGCGCGGCCCTCTGGATTTCGATCTCAATCAGCCGTTCGCTCGGCCGCGCGGTCAGCCTCGCAGGTGCCGTGGCTGACGGTGATCTCAATCAGACCATTCCTTCCGCCAGCAATGACGAGATCGGCGATCTCATGAAGTCGCTGAACGTGATGGTCGAGAAGCTCCGGCAGATCGTCGCCGAGGCGCTCACGGCCGCGCGGAACGTTTCCGCCGGCAGTCAGGAGCTCTCCGCCAGCGCCGAGCAGCTTTCTCAAGGCGCGACCGAGCAAGCCTCGTCCGCCGAGGAAGCTTCGTCCTCGATGGAGGAGATGGCCTCGAACGTGAAGCAGAACGCCGACAACGCCAACCAGACCGAGAAGATCGCCGCGCAGTCGGCCAAGGATGCCGAAGCCAGTGGCGTCGCGGTGGGCCGTGCCGTCAATGCGATGCAGACCATCGCCGAGAAGATCACCATCGTGCAGGAAATCGCGCGGCAGACGGATCTGCTGGCTCTCAACGCGGCAGTCGAGGCCGCGCGCGCCGGCGAGCATGGCAAGGGCTTCGCGGTGGTTGCATCCGAGGTGCGCAAGCTGGCCGAGCGCAGTCAGGCCGCGGCCGCGGAGATCGGTACGCTGTCGACAGAAAGCGTGAAAGTTGCCCAGGAAGCCGGCGGCATGCTGTCGAAGCTCGTCCCCGACATCAAGAAGACTGCCGAGCTGGTGCAGGAGATCACCGCCGCCTGCCGCGAGCAGGACGTCGGTTCGGCCCAGATCAACCAGGCGATCCAGCAGCTCGACAAAGTCGGCCAGCAGAACGCCAGCGCCTCCGAGCAGGTCTCGTCCACATCGGAAGAGCTCGCCTCGCAGGCCGAGCAGCTTCAGTCGACGATCTCCTTCTTCCGGATCGATCATGCCATTCGCAATGAAAGAGCCGCGCCCGCGCCGATCGACCGCGCAGTGGGCCAGCTGCGTGCCAAGGCCGCAACCATGGCGGCGGCCGATCGTGGCCCGAAGAAGCCCGCTCCGGTCCGGAAGCCGGCCCGTGCGTTGAAGGCGGCGAACGGCGGCGGCTTCGCCTTCGACATGCATGACGGCGAAGACGACCGCGACGCCGATTTCCAACGCTGATCGATCGGTCCGGCCTCGTGCCGGACCGTGCTCATTCGTAAACCTGGAATTCCTGGACTGCATCATGGCCGCAACCTCGCAATATCTGACGCTCGGGCTCGCCGGCGAGACGTTCGGCATCAGCATCCGCAATGTCCGTGAAATCCTTGACATGCGGCCGATCTCGCGCCTGCCGCACGCGCCGAACTTCCTGCTCGGCATGATCGACGTGCGCGGCAGCGGCTATCCGATCGTCGACCTCCGCTCCAAGCTCGGCCTGCCGGCCGCGGAGGCGACCGAGGCGACCCGCATCATCATCCTCGATGTGCCGATGAAGGATCGTCTGGTCGGCGTCGGTTTCGTTGCCGATTGCGTGTTCGAGGTTACCGACATCGACGAGCAGGGGATCGAGCCGATCCCCCAGGTCGGTGGCAAATGGCAGTCCAACTATGCTGCCGGCATCGGCCGCAAGGGAGAAAAATTCGTCATGATCTTCGATCTCGCCAAGCTGATGGCGAACGACGAGATCTCGGAAGGACATAGCGTGGTCGCGGAATCACCCCGCGCCGCATGAGTTTGCAAGAGTAAAGCGTGATCAGGCGTAAGCACCCCAATTCGAACCGACGAGACTGAAATGAGATTCACGGTAAAAGCTAAGCTGGCCTCGGCATTCGGCGCGGTCATTCTTCTCTCGATGATCACGGGAGGTGTCGCCTATAACAGTCTCTCCAGCTTGACCGCCCAGCAGGAGCGGATCGTCGGCCAGGCCACCCGTACCAAGCTCGCGGCGGATGTGATGGACGCGATCCAGGGGCAGCAACGCGCCGAGACCCGGATGATCCAGGCGGTGTCGGACAAGGAAACCCAGGACAATCACAATGCAATGCTGGTGCGTCGCGAGAAGACGCTCAAGCTCTACAACGACCTGCATGGGCAGGCGAGCGACAACGGCAAACGCATGCTCGACCAGGCTTCCGGGCCCATGAAGCGCATGAATGAGTTCGAGGATCAGACCGGAAAGTTCGCGCTGCTCAACTCGAACAACAAGGCTGCCGAACTCTGGAAGAACGAGGGTCAGGCCGCGGCCAAGGATCTCGACCTGATGTTCGACGCCGCTGTCGCCGAGCTGAGCAAGGGTGCATCCGAAAACCAGCGGGTGGTCACGGCGATGTTGACCGCCCATGCGGACATTGCGCGTCTGTCCCGCGCCATCGTGACGGCTTATTCCGCCACAAGCACGCAGGAACTCGAGGTGGACGTCAAGGAGGCCACGCAACGGTTAAATGACGTCAAGGCAGCGGCGGCGCAGGCGGGCCAGGCCGGCGCAGCAGCGGGAATCAATGCGCAGTCGGAGCGCCTCGCGAAGGTCGTCGATAACGTCACGCGCCTGGCCCTCGAAGCTGGGAACATGAAGGCGGCGGCCGTCGCAAACGGCGAAGGCCGCAAGGTCTTCAATGAGACGCTGGGCGCAATCGAGCAGTACGCCAAGCTGAACGAGAAGCAGATGGCGGAGGTCGTGGAGGAGGGCGCCAGGGAGGCAGCCCTCGCCAAGACGTTGTTGATCAGCATGATCATTGGTGCTCTCCTGATCGCGGTGGCTTCCGCGACCTGGATCGCCCTCAACATCAGCCGTGGACTCGGCCGGGCGGTCGATCTCGCCAAGGCGGTGGCGGTCGGCGACCTCAGTCAGAAGATTTCAGTGTCGAGCAACGACGAGGTCGGCGACCTTGTATCGGCTCTCAATGCGATGACGACGAATCTGAGCGCAACCGCCGCGGTGGCTAGCGAGATCGCACAGGGCAATCTCACCGTCGAAGCCAAAGCTCTGTCGGACAAGGACACGCTCGGTCTCGCGCTCGAGCGCATGGTGGAAAAGCTCCGGCAGATCGTGTCCGAGGCCCTGACCGCCGCGCGGAACGTTTCCGCCGGCAGCCAGGAGCTCTCCGCGAGCGCCGAGCAGCTCTCGCAGGGCGCGACCGAGCAGGCTTCGTCCGCCGAGGAAGCTTCCTCCTCGATGGAAGAGATGGCGTCGAACGTGAAGCAGAACGCCGACAATGCCAACCAGACCGAGAAGATCGCCGCGCAGTCGGCCAAGGACGCGGAAGCCAGCGGCGCCGCGGTCGGTCGCGCCGTCAACGCGATGCAGACCATCGCCGAAAAAATCACGATCGTGCAGGAGATTGCACGCCAGACCGATCTGCTCGCGCTCAACGCGGCAGTCGAGGCCGCGCGCGCCGGCGAGCATGGCAAGGGCTTCGCGGTGGTCGCATCCGAAGTGCGCAAGCTCGCCGAGCGCAGCCAGGCGGCCGCGGCCGAGATCGGCACGCTGTCGACCGAAACCGTCAAGGTGGCGCAGGAAGCCGGCAATATGCTTTCCAAGCTCGTGCCTGACATCAAGAGGACGGCAGAGCTCGTCGAGGAGATCACCGCCGCCTGCCGCGAGCAGGACGTCGGTTCGGCCCAGATCAACCAGGCGATCCAGCAGCTCGACAAGGTCGGCCAGCAGAACGCCAGCGCGTCCGAGCAGGTGTCCTCGACCTCCGAAGAACTCGCCTCGCAGGCCGAGCAGCTTCAGTCCACCATCGCTTATTTCCGTATCGAGCAAGGCGGAAAGGGCCACGCGCCGGCACCGATCGAACGGGCAGTCAACCAGCTGCGCGCCAAGGCGGCCACGATGGCGGCCGTCGAGCGTCCGGCCAAAAAGCCGCAGGCCAAGCCGGCGCGCGCCGTGAAGGCGGCCGGCGGCGGCGGCTTCGCCTTCGACATGAACCACGGCGATGACGATAGGGACGCAGATTTCCAGCGCTGAGACCCGTCAAGAGATCGGTCCATCCTTCACCGGTGGGCCGATCCGCCACCAGTGATTGCGTGAACGCGTGGGATTCAAGATGGCCCGAACGGCCCGACATTCAGTGCAGATGGCCCTCCCGGATGAGGGCAGGCAGCGATGATGCCCGCCATGCAAAATACGGCCGTCCATCTGTCGGACCGCCACTTCCGGACCATCGCCGAATTGATCGAGGGCCAGGTCGGCATCAAGCTGCCGCAGGGCAAGCGGCTGATGCTCGAGGGGCGGCTGCACAAGCGGGTGCGCGCGCTGAACTTTTCCGACCTCAACGAGTATGTCGATAATCTGTTCGAGGCGGATCATTTCGACACCGAGCTCACCCATCTCATCGACGTGGTGACGACCAACAAGACCGACTTCTTCCGCGAGCCGCAGCACTTTACCTTCATGCGGGAGGTCGCGATCCCGGCCCTGCTCAAATCGCACGGACGGAAGAACGCGAACCTGAAGGTCTGGAGCTCGGCGAGCTCCACCGGCATGGAAGCCTACACCACCGCCATGGTGCTGGATGACATGACGCGGAACGGCTCGCGATTTCAGTACCGCATCCTCGGGACCGACATCTCGACCGCGGTGTTGCGCCTCGCCAAGGCCGCGATCTACGCCCGCGACGTGCTTGCCCCGGTGCCGGAACAGTTTGTGAAGCGATATTTCTTGTCGTCGCGGGACAAGTCGCGCGGCGAGGTGCGGGTGGCACCGGAGCTGCGGCGTATGGTGCAGTTCATGCGGATGAACCTCATGGATGCGTCCTATCCCGTCGATCGCGACGTCGACATCATCTTCTGCCGCAATGTCCTGATCTATTTCGAGCGCGAGACGCAGCGCAAGGTGATCGAGCAATTGTGCAGCCATTTGCGGCCCGGTGGCTATCTGCTGGTCGGGCATTCGGAATCGATGATTCACAGTGCAGTGCCGGGTTTGAAGCAAGTTCAGCCAACCATTTTCAAGGTCTAGCCGGAGCGCAACCAAAATGCCGAGGGAGAAGGTTCGCGTATTGATCGTGGACGATTCGGCGTCGGTGCGCCAAATCCTGCAAACGATCCTCAATGAGGATCCCGATATCGAGGTGATGGGGACGGCATCCGATCCGTTCGCTGCGGCGCGACGTCTCCAGAGCGAAATTCCCGATGTCATGATCCTCGACCTGGAAATGCCGCGGATGGACGGCATGACCTTCCTGCGCAAGATCATGGCGCAGCGTCCGATTCCCGTGATCATCTGTTCCTCGCTTACCGAAGAAGGCTCGAACGTGATGTTCGAGGCGTTCGAGGCAGGCGCGGTCGACATCGTGCCCAAGCCGAAGATCGACACGCGGCAGGCGCTGCTCGAATGCTCCACGCGGCTGCGCGAGGCCGTGAAGTCGGCGGCGCAGGCGCGGGTGCGCCCTCGTTCCGAGCGGCGGACCATCGAGAAGAAGCTCACCGCCGACGCCATCATTCCACCCCCGGTGCAGGGCAAGGTCCGGCCGACGACGGAGCGCCTCGTGTGCGTCGGTGCCTCGACCGGAGGGACCGAAGCGCTCAACGACGTCCTGGAGATGTTACCGCCGCACTGTCCGCCCATTGTCATCGTCCAGCACATGCCGGCAGGCTTCACCGCGGCCTTCGCCAAGCGTCTCGACAGCGTCTGCCAGATCCGGGTCAAGGAAGCAGAGGACGGCGAGCCGGTGCTGCCGGGTTGCGCCTATATCGCGCCTGGCGCCCGTCACATGCTGCTCCAGCGCATCGGTCTGCGCTACCAGATCGCGATCAAGGACGGCCCGCCGGTGTCGCGGCATCGCCCGTCGGTGGACGTGCTGTTTCGCTCGGCCGCCCAGCATGCGGGCGCCAACGCGCTCGGTGTGATCATGACCGGCATGGGCGACGACGGCGCGCGGGGAATGCTGGAGATGCGCAAGCTCGGCGCCTCGACGCGGGCGCAGGATGAAGAGAGTTGCGTGGTGTTCGGCATGCCCAAGGAAGCCATCGCCCATGGCGGTGTCGAGAAAATCGTTTCGTTGCACCATATCCCGCGCGAGATCATGCTCTGGTACCAGGCCGGGCATACGGCGCTGACAGGTTGATTGCAATGTCTGCCATTCCGGCCAATACACTCGCTGAGGCGACCGCCGCGATCGAGGACGTCTCGTCGCGGATCGAGGAGGTCTTTGCGCGGGTCGGCCAAGAGCTTGGGCGCGGCCACCTCATCTTCAAGGAGCTGAACCAGGGCCTCGCGACGCTCTCCGAGGAACTCGCGGGCGCCGAGATCGAGGGGGCGGCGACGGCGCTACAGGAGATCGCCGCGCGGCTCAGCGAGCTTGCGCAGGCACTCCCGGCCGAGAGCGCCCTGCTTGCGACGATCGGTACGAGCACCGCGGAGGCGTCTGCGCTGCTCAAGCCGCTGTTCAAGCACATCCAGATGATCACCATCATCGCGCGCAGTGCACGGATCGAGGCCGCTTCGCTCGACGGCGACCGCGAGGGCTTTCTGGCCTTCACGCAGGAGGCCTACGATCTCGGCAAGGCCGTGCAGCGTTCGATCGAAGGCTGCGCGCGGGATCAGCAGCGCCTGTCGGAAGCGGTCGCCACCGCGTCCGGCCGGCAGAAGGAGTTCGAGAGCCGCTACGGGAATCAATTGGTGTCGGAGAGCACCGAGCTCGGAGCGGCCTATTCGGGATTGCGCGACCAGCGCCGCAACAGCAGCCAGCTCGCCGTTCTTGCCAGCAGCAGCACCAAAAAGATCGCTGAGGCGGTCGGCAGCGCCATTATTTCCCTGCAGGCGGGTGACAGCACGCGCCAGCGTCTCGAGCACGTCTCTCACGGCCTCGGCCTCGTGTCGGGCTCCGCCCCGAATATCGTTCCCCAACCAGCTGCGAGCGACGACGGCGCGCGCGCGATCTGCCAGTTGCAGGCGGCCCTGCTCAGGGACGCCCAGCGCGAGTTCGGCGGCGACATCGGCCAGATCGTTCGCGCGCTAACGGCCATTCTGCACGATGCGGGAAGCGTCGTCGGCCACGGCCGCACGCTGTTCGGCGGCGGAGATGGCAGCTCGTCGTCGTTCCTGGCGCGCATCAAGCAGACGCTGGCGCACGCCTCGAACCTGATCGCCACCTGCGAGGGTGCCGGCCGTTCGGTCGACGAGGCGCTCGCGATCGTCGAGGACACGCTGACAAAATTTCGCCAGGCGATCGCTGGTCTCGCCGAGGCGACCGTCGACATCACGCTGATCGGAATGAACGCCGGCCTCAAGGCAAGCCATCTCGGCAGCCGCGGCAGCGCCTTCGTTGTCATCGCTAACGAGCTCAAGGCGACCGCCGACCAGGTCTCGGCGGGCGCAGGGCGCTTGCGCCCCGTGCTCGACGGCATCGAGCGGTCGGCCGGGGAGTTGAAGAAGTTTCGCGTGCAGGGCGATCCCACGCAGCTCTCCAAGCTCGAGCCGCAGATCCTTCAGGCGCTGCGCGAGGTCGAGGCCGGCAACGAACGGCTCGACAAGCTGATGAGCCGGCTCGTCGACGAAGGCGCGGAGTTCGAGCGGCTGATGAATTCGGCGCAAGCCCTGATGACCAAGCTCGGCGAAGGTTCCGCGGCATTGCCCTCGGTCGCCGCGCGCCTCGAGACTGCGAGCGCGGGCGCACGGCGGCCGGAGCCACAGGACGAGGCTGTGCTCGACGATCTGTTCGCGCACTACACGATGGAGCGCGAGCGGGACGTCCACCGGGAATTCCTTCAAACGCTCGGGTTGGCGTCGATCGCCGCTGCGCGCCGGGTCGAGGCGGTCGAGACCACCGATGACGGCATAGAATTGTTTTGACCTGGCTGCCGGCGTCGCTTCGCGCGTCGGCAGCAATTTGACCGGTTGGCTTTGCAGGGCGTTAACCGTGGCGGAATGCTTGCCGCATCGGTCATTGTCGCGCCCCAGAGTTGGTCGCACATAGGGGTGAATTTCAGGACGGATGTTTTCATGCTGAAGGACGGCAAATACGCTGCTTGGTTCAGGACCCCGCGCGGTCAGGGCACCGGCGTCGTGCATCTGGCGGAGGGGCGAATCTCCGGCAGCGACAGCTTCTTCACCTACGACGGCTCTTATCGAATTGAGGAGCAGCGCTTCACGGCGGTTCTGACCACGCGGCGACATGCCGAGGGGCCGCCGACCGTGTTCGGGCCTGACGAGGTCGAGCTCAAGCTCTCGGGCGTGTGCAGCGGTGCGATGGCGACCTGCTCGGGAACGGCCAGAGAAGCGCCCGATGTGACGTTCGAGGCGACGCTGATCTACAGCCGGGAGGATGCTCCGGTTAGCGATGCCCGATGCGCGGTCGTGAAGCTCAATGACAAATTGCCCAAGGGCCTCGACAGCCGTTCACGGCCGCGCCATCCGTTCACGCCGGGATCGCACGGATCAGAGCGGAATCGTCCGTAGATTGCCTTTCACCTGCTGCGACTGGCTTTTGACGGCGGCCGACCGAAGCATGTCAGGACTGTTTAAGCGGATGGGCCTTCTGGTGCCAGGCCCAGGCAGTGCGGATCACGGTGGACAGGTCGGAGTGACGCGGCAAGAAGTTTAGAACTTTTCGCGCAGCAGAGGGGTCCGCGACGAGATAGGTGGGATCGCCAGCGCGGCGCGGCTTGACGGTGTGAGGCACCTCGCGCCCGGTCTCCTGCCTGATCGCAGTCAGGATCTCTCGCACCGAGAATCCGGACCCGGTGCCGAGATTGAAGCTGCTGCCGGCGTGCCCTTCTTCCAGCAGCTTCAGCGCCGCGACATGCGCCGCCGCGAGGTCGGTAACGTGGATGTAGTCGCGGATCGCGGTGCCGTCGGGCGTGTCGTAGTCGTCGCCGAACAATGCGAAGTCGGCATGGCCCTGGAGCGCCATCATGGCGCGCGGAATAAGATGGGTCTCGTTGTCACGCAACTCGCCGATGCCGCCCGCTGGATCGGCGCCGCTGGCGTTGAAATAGCGCAGGCAGAACGCGCCGAAGCCGTAAGCCGATCGGTAATCGGCGAGCATGCGCTCGATCATCCATTTCGATGCACCGTAGGGATTGATCGGCGCGCAGGGAAAATCCTCCGGCAGCTCCTTGGAATCTGCGTTACCGTAGACGGCGCCGGTCGAGGAGAACACGATGCGGTGGCAGCCTGCGTTGCGCATAGCCTGCAACAGCGACAGCGTGCCCTGGACATTGTTGATGTAATATTTCTGCGGGTCCGTCATGGACTCGCCGACGAGGCTCGCGGCCGCGAAGTGCATCACTGCTGCTATCTTGTGCTCGGCAAAGGCGCGCGCCAGCGCCGCTCCGTCGAGCAGGTCTCCGATGACCAGCGGGCCGGCAACGAAGCTGCGATGACCTGTCGACAGATTGTCATAAACGACGGGCTGATAGCCGGCCGCAGTCAGTGCGCGGCAAGCATGCGAGCCGATATAGCCCGCGCCTCCTGTAACGAGGATGGTCGGTTTGTCGATCATGCCTGGTACCTCAAAGCGAACTCAACCAACATCCAGGCGACCCTCGCCAGCAGCGAATCCGCACAACGCACGAGCAGCGCAATTGTGAGCCATTCGGGGCCTCCCGGCGAAATCGGCCCATACGTCGTCGGCCAAAAGTGGTGGAGAAGACCAGAGGATACCGAGTGGTTCCCCCGGAGATGACGTGACTCAGGGAAGGGCTATCGAAGTGATCTGGCCCAATACCATCGGCCCTCGTTTTGATGGTGGATCAATCAGATGAGCATAGAGCGATATTCGCTGTATGCAACCCGGTGGTAGCTTCCGCACCCTTGCCGTTCTTCGTCTTAGCCTAGCGTTGACTCTATCATTGCGAGATGCGGTCGGCGACCGCAACGCGGCAACGGTACCTTTAGGCACGAAAACTAGATTGTTGCTTGTGCAAAAAGACGGACGGAAAACATGCCACAAATATGGATGACATATAGCGAACTCGCGACACTTAGCGGGTGCACGCCCGCGGAAGCCCGAATGCAGGCCATCCATTTGTCGCTCGATCGTCGCAAAAGCCGCGATGGCACGACACGCGTCAAACTCGATCTGGCGCTGACGGCCAAATTCTTCGCGTCTGTGCGCGAGTCCGATTTTGATCTCGACAGCGCCATTGAGGCGCTCCAGGCCACGCATCGCCAGATGGCCGAGCTCCTGGTGCCGAACGAGGTCCTCGGCAGGCGTGGGGCAGCTTAAATCGCCGGACACTGCCCCCTATCACGATAGGCTATGTGACCGGGAGCCGAGATTCCTGCGATGGTTATCTCGAATCAGGCATAAATCTGCATCCGGAATTTCCGGCTGGGGCCGGTGTTCCAACTGCGACGGGCCAAAGAGCCCGCAGGAGGGGCGATGAGGAAAGCCAACTATCGGGTCTGCGTGACACTGTTGGGGACGGCAATGCTGGGTGGGCTGGTCATCTCGATGGCCACATCGGCAAATGCAGAGGTCGTGAAGCTGCAGGCCGATCTCAAAGGCAGCAATGAGGTGCCTCCGAACACCTCGTCCGGCTCGGGCAAGGCAGAAGCGACCTACGATACCGAGGCGAAAACTCTGACTTATGCGGTCACCTATGCCGGCCTGACGGGTCCGGCGATGGGAGCTCATTTCCACGGTCCCGTGGAGGCGGGCAAGAACGCCGGCATCGTGCTGCCGTTCAAGACGGTGCAAAGCCCCATCCAAGGCAGCGCCACTCTCACCGACGCGCAGGCCGCAGATTTGCTGGCCGGAAGGTGGTACGCCAACATCCACACGGCGGCGAACCCGGGCGGTGAGTTGCGCGGCCAGATGGCGAAGTAAGTTCAGCTGGCGCGTCTCGCCGGTCGTCTTTGTCGAGCGATGCTAGGACGGCGGTCTGGGCAAGAACGCCAAGATCATCTGGGCGAGCATAACCCCGACGGTACCTCCTGCCGCTTTTTGCAGCACGTCAAGGAAGCCGGGATCCCGGTCGGGTGTGAACGCTTGCAAGAGCTCCAGCCCCATGGCGACCGTGATGACCAGAGAGCAGGCCAAAGCGAATCGGCCCGGTAGCAGGAAGGAAAGCAGAAATCCGAGCAGCCCATAGGCGCTGAAGCGCTCGATCACGACGACCCAATAGGCCTCGTGATGCCCCATGAGCGCGGGTCTTCCCGCGAGCCTCGCCAGGGTGGCGTAGACGATGAGCGCAAGGCAGATGCTTGCGGCTGCAAAGAGGTGGTTCCTGCGCATCACGCCAACATACAAGGTTGGTCGCCCGTCTGGTTCGAAAGCCGAAAATATCGTTAAATTCCCTGCCGCATCGAGCCTCGGCTGGCGCAGGAATGTTTAGGGGAGACGCTTGGAAGCCAAACATTATGTCGAGGAAGCAGAAATGCTTCCGCAACAGTCAGGCCACCATAGCCGCGTCGTCTGAGAGCGCCACGCCTGCCTGCGCCGCGCGACGGGACTCGATCAGGTTGCTGAACCTCGCAAAGGGCAGGGGCGCCGCAACGAGATAACCTTGTCCCTCCTCTACGCCGGCGGAGACCAGCGCGCGGAGCTGCTCCTCCGTCTCGATGCCTTCTGCGACCACGGACATATTGAGGTCCCTCGCGAGCGCTACCAACATTTCCACGATCGTTGCCGTTGACGCGTCCACGGTGATCGTGTCCACGAAGAACTTGTCGATCTTGATCGTGTTGGCGCCAAGGCCCTTCAGTCGGGACAATCCGCTATGGCCAACGCCGACGTCGTCGATGGCGACACGAAAGCCGTGCTCCCGCAGTTCGGCTACGACGGCTGCGGCGCGCGCGAGATCGTCAAGCTCGCCGCGTTCGGTGATTTCGACCATGATCTGGCGCGCGGAGACCTTTGCCGTCAGGACCGTACGGCGCAGCGTTTCAACAAAGCCTGTATCCAGGAGGTGCTTGGGCACGACGTTCAGGGACAGCTTGAAATTCTTGTCCGCCGTCAGCAATGGCTGAAGGTCGGCGAGCGCCGATCGCAAGATATGCCAGGTCATCGCCTGGATGCGTCCACTGGATTCGGCGAGTGGAATGAAGTTCATCGGCGGGACCACCGAACCATCTCGGCGCAGCCAGCGAGCCAGGATTTCGCAGCCGTTGATCCGACCGGTCCTGAGGTCGAAGATCGGCTGATAATATGGTGTGAATTCGCCAGCTGCCAGTGCCCGATCGAGATCGGCGACAGGTCCTTCCATGCGGCGGCTTCGTGCCAGCAAGACGCCAAAGATGGCGCCAAGTCCAAGGGCAACAGCGAGGGTCGGCCAGTAAGCCTCGTTGTTCCAGCTCGAGAGGACCGCGTGATCGAGCCGGATCGTGGTATGGAGCGGAAATTGGGTGGAATTCCTCTCGAAACTGATCGGTTGCGGCAAGGCGCTGCCGGCGTCGGTCTGGAATTCGCCGAGTTTTTCGCCGTTGCTCAAGGCGAGGATGACTTCACTGTGCGCGCGCAGTTCGGCGGGCATGATGTCGAACAGGCTGGCATTGATGCCGACAATGGCGACCAGGGCTGAGCTGCCATTGATGTCCCTGAGCACTCCCAATGCGTCGCCGCCGAACTGCTCAACGCGAAACAGCATGAGCTTCTTATCGCGGGAAGACAGCATATCGCGGCGATCCACCCATCCCTTGTCGAACTCTAGCGTCTCGGAATAGGCCGAGCAGATCACCGAGCCATCCGGATTGACGAGCCGGACGTCCTTGATCGCAGAGCGCTGGTAGACGTGGAGCCGGATAGCCTGCAATGCCCCGGATTCGCAGCTGGCAAGCTCCCGCCTCGCGAGCTCGTCCAGGCTGTCAGCGGCAAAATCGACCGCAGCTTCGGAGCGACGCAGAACGACCTCGGTCAACTCGTTGAGCTGATGCGCTTGCTGGTGGCCAATGACGACCTCAGCAGCGAAATGGCCCGCCAGCCCAAACGTCAACGTGCTCGCAAGCACGAGCGCCGCAAACGGGAGGTTCGGTCGCTGCAATCTCATCCGGTCCAGACGGAATCCAGGAGGGCTAGAGGCTCGATCCTAGCTAGCGCGGGCTAAGATAGGGTTTAACGGTGCTTTGCGGCTCGGCGGTGAATCTAAACGATTAGCTAATGAGCGATCGCGACCAGCAAGGGAACAGGACACCCAGCTACTTGGCGCGAAGACGTAGTCGAGGAGCCAAGCGTGGAGGTCAGCTCGGTCCCGTCGAAAGAACATCGCCTGCTTTCCGAGGCTAGGCCTTCTTGCCTGACTTCGGCTTCAACGAAAGACCAAGCCGCAAAGCCATCCGCTTGACTGCGTCAGGCGTGCGCCCGAGCTGTTTCGCCGCCTCTTCCAGCGAAGTCGAAGACTTAGCCAACTCCATCAACCGGCGGTCCTCTTTGAACGACCAGGGCTTGCGCGCCATAACCGAAATCATCCTCTCGTCGACACAAAGACAAAGCCGCCAAGCGGACCCATGTTCGCTCGGCGGCTTTGCTTGGGTGGGGCCGGGCTTGGGGAGCCCGGTGAGGCGATGGATAAGCGATCGGTGAGACTTCGCAACAAACTCCGCGGGTTAAGCTAACCGCTCAACCTTACCGCGATAAAATCGGCGCGCGCCGCACCGTATAACCACGGAGGTTTCGCTTAACAAAGCCGCCATCGTAAGTGGCAGGCGACATCTTCCAGCGGATCGCAGATGAACCCGATCCACTACAGGCGGTCCGTCACTATACTGAAGGCATAGACAGGACGACGGCGCGATGCGCGAAAGCAGTCCCGGATTGGACTCCCTGAGGTGAACCGGGGTTGACATCATCGTTGCATCAAGTTCGGGCAACATCAGCTATCCTCACGGCCTGAGCCCGTTTCTCTCAGGTGACGATCAATCTTCAAACAACACGTTGCACAAACTTCATCTTCGTCTGGCAAAACTTTCAGCGGCGCCGATCTTGATGTCGTCACAACGACAAGCTGAAATACTCAGGGAGGAACGTTCCAGCAAAACGTGGGAATATTCCAAATGGCAGCGATCCTGGTTTTGGCTTCGATTTTTGCAACAGGTTTTTGCTACGGTTACGGTGTGCGGGCCTGGCGCTCCCGCAAGCGATCAGCGCGGGTACCGCCTCTATGCGCCCTATACTCCGGCCTCGATGGGAGTTGGCCGAAGCCAGCGCCCGTCGTGATGGCAGGGACCGGCGCGATATCTCGGCGATGGATCGATCTGACTTGGTCTCGATCACCGCGGCGCACGAAATAACCATGTGCGGTTAGGTTAATTTGTCGCAGTCCTTGTGAGCTTTGGAGCAGTCGCTTAGAAATGGGCCAATTGATTGCGAGAGTTCAGCTGCCGCGATTTGCGGGGTAGGCGTAGATGGCGTATCTGATTGCGTTGCTGGGCATGACAATTTGCGTCCTGCTCTTGATTGCTTTTGTTCGTACCTATAGTCGGCGGCTCAAAAATCTTCGTGGTCCTTGGATCCTCAATGAGGGCCGTCGCAATGATTGATCAAGGGCGCAATGCGCCACGCAGGTATTTTGTCGATCGGCAAGGGCATCGTGTTCTGATCGGCCTTTCGCTCGACGAGACGGCGGAATTTGAAGCGCTGGACCTTCCATCGATGAATGCTGATCATTCGGTGATCGAGCATGGGAGCGCAGAGGCCGTCGCAACCGGCGAAATCCGATGGCTTGAGCTTTATTCCAAGCACGAAGGGGCCTGGCGGGTGTGGATAGCGCAGAGCCGGGCGGAGCAGGCGGAAAATTCAGCCTTTGTTAACTACGTCTGACCGATGGTAGCGGCTTAGAAAGCCAGAAGTGGGATGGCCCAAATGTTCCAGCTGTTCCTGAGGGCACGCGCACACAATCTTCTCAACCTCCGCCGCAAGGACAAGGGCTTCAAGGCCCGCTCCACCGAGCGTGACGCTGCGACCGATCGCGTGCGGATCGATGCGGTGATAACTGCGCTCGATGCCGCCCTGCAGGAGGCTGAAAGGGAGCAGGCCGGCCTCAATCGGCGCGTCGACGATGCGCTCGCACGTGCGTCCGTCACCTTCGGAAACGGCACCGATGAATATCTGGAGCGGGAGCCGCTCGACAACTACCATCAGGATCTGTTTGCCGCGGACATCTCGAACGGCCAGCGGCGGCTCAAGGAGCTGGCGAGCACGATCTCGCACCTGAAATTCGTCAAGGCCGCGATGCTCACTCGCTTTCCTGATTTCAAGCCGCCGCAGCTCAACAGCTAGCAACCGGTGGTTCCGCAACGGCGTCGTGCCCTGGTTCAGGATCTCGGCGGCACCAAGCCAGGGCAGATTTCCTCAGGTCGGCTGCTCTGCGGCCCGGGAAGTGATTCCAAGCATGGGTCCAATCGGCTCTGTTTGATGTTTGGCTCCTCTGTCCTTTTTGATATGGTTCCCACCAGAGTTCTCGGACGGATTGAAGGAGCGAGCCAGGTGCCCCTCGGAAATTTGCAAAAGTTGATTGGATTGACATTTGTGTTGGCCTTTGCCGCGCCGGTAGCGGCTTCGGCCGTTACCGTTGAAGTGGCGCGCGCATGTGATGCTGCATTGATCAAGGCCTTTCCGCCAAAACAGATCGGCAATCCCGCTGCAGGTAGCAGCAAGGGGACGGCCAAGGAGCGGCGCGACTATTTCAGCAAATGCGTCGCGAACAATGGCAAGGTCGACGACGGTCCAGCGGACACGCCGAAGGACAACAAAGCCAATAAATAAACGGAGACGCGATGATGATTCATCCAATCCCGTCGCGCTTTAACGTCGTGGCGGGCAAGGTGAGTAGAACGCGCCGTTCGTTGCGTTGATGCGTTCGACGCATTGGTTGGGATCAGTCGGCGTCCCGGCCACGGTGAAGTCATAGCCCATACCTTTGACCACCACGACGTAGCGACCCGGCGAAAGCGTAAAGCCGTCCTGCTCCGGCTGCAGCGATAGCATCCTCGGCTGGTCCTCGACCGGACCTACTTTGTATGGGAAGGACATGCTGCGAATGACCCAGGTGTCGCCGGCGGTGACCATGGCCGCTTTCCCGGTTGCATCGACGCCCATCGCTCGGGAGACTTTTGCGACCACCCGAACCTCGGTCCCGGTTGCATCGACACCACCGTCGGACCTGAACACAATGAAGCTGACATCTCCGCTTGTCAGCGTCGTGGCGCTCGGCGTGTTGATTGCGGCTGAGATCGCGACACGGCGGTCCGGGATCTTTCCCGGGACCGGCTTGAGCTCCTGGAGCTGGCCGTCGCTCAGGGCGTAGACGCCGAAGGTCGTCGGCAACGGCATCGAGGGTTGCGCAGCCGTCGCCGGCTCCTTCGGTTGATCCGGTGTCCGTTCGACGTTCTCACCGCTAGATGGAGTCACAGCGACGGTGGGTTGAGGCTCGGAGCTTGTCGAGGTGCGCTTGGACAGCGTCGCGGACTGCCACAATGCGACGAATTGTGTCCTCAACCGCGGCCAATAAGTAACTGCAGCGCTGGCGCCGGCAATGATGACCAGGATGGCGGCTAATCGGATGAGGGAGTTGATGATGCCGCTTCGCGAGGACTGGTCGGGCGGTCTTGGCGGTGCGACAGAACCGGGCCATGTTTCCGCAAGCTTCTGAACGGGCGCCAGATTCGTAACGGGAGTCGGGGGACTGAGCGGCGACTGATGCGAAGCGACGTCTAGCGCCGACTCCGGCATTGCGGACAGCGCGTCGCGCTCAGGAGCGCCGCGTTCAAATGAAAGCTCAACCTCCCGAATGGCGCGTTCCAGCACTTGCTGGACCTCGCGGGATTCCCGTGCGTCGCCATGGGTGAATTGTTCCAGGAGCTTGATGCGGGCCTGCTCGTACACGATCTCGCGGATCTGCCGCGGGTCGCGGGATATGTCGCGAATCCGCCCGGACAGTAGACGCACAAACCCGGCCTTGATAGCGTGCGTATTTGGAGCGCCGGCGGCAGTGTCGCTGGGGTCAGTCATCAAGGCCGATCAAGTAACCCGGAATAGGCAGTTTCGCTAGGCTTTTCCGCGTCAAATCCATCGCTGCGAAAGCCGCTCTGATCGCCAGCTTGCAAGAGCCCTTGTCGCACCAGCTTCGGGGGCTTGCTTTTAGGCAGAAAGCTGTGACAGTTCGACGAGTTCCTCTTTCCGGTATTTTGATCATGCGCGACGGTCTCATAGCACTCACGTTTGTGGCTCTTCTGGTGCAACCTTCTTTTGCACAAGGGACCAAGGACAAGGCCAATTTGACGAGCACCAGCATCGTGACCTCACCTACGAAGAAGACCCAAACGGCCCAGAGCGCCTCACGACCGACAGCCGTCCGGAACCTGGCGCCGGGCACGCTGCCGAGCGGGACGGCGGCGCAGGGGGTCTGGAGGGACGGCAAGTTGATCGCAGTGCCTCGGCAATGACGACCCAAGCAACCGTGAAGGAACGGTGATCGCCTCTCCGACGTTCTCGCTCGGGAGATATCTCATGAAACGATTAGTCTTGACCACAGTTGCGCTTCTTGTGACCGCGAGCACTTGGGCCCCAAGCGCCCGGGCCCAGGGGGTCAATGATCCGTCTACGCCCAATCGCAACGTGATTATCGTCAATCCGTCGCAGCCTTCGCCGAGCACGGCCACGCGAAACATTCCGAGCCAGATTCAGGCGCCCCGGACCAACGGAGGGCGTGCTCGCCCCTATTACGGGAGCAGGACCCGGGGCAGCGGGTCGAGCCGGCGATAATCGAAGCATAAGCCGGGCTATGGGGGATTTACCTCGACCTCCAGCATCGACGTTCCGGCATCATGACGGTTCTTGCCCGAGATCAGAAGGGTGAATCTATCGGTGCCCGGCGTTTCGGCTTTCGCCGAATATCGAAAGCCGGACCCAACCCGCCGCCAGCTGTCCGTGTGATGGTCCGCTCACGACCGACACGTTGAAGATTTGCATATACGACCAACGCAGTCCCTGGATGCAGTCCGCCCCAGGCTGGACCGTCATCATCCACTTCACCGTATCCCCTGATAGGGCAATCGGCGTCCGCTCCTTGACGCAAAGCGGGCTCGCTTGAGCCGCCATGGTGGATATTAAGGAAGCTGCCATGCAGGCACCCAGCAGCAACATTGGTCTCCCGCACATTCTCGGCAACCCCGCGAGCGGAGTGTTCGAGATTAATATCGATGAGCTAATGAGGTCTTAGACCGGCCATCGACCCTGCGCTGGCGGACGCCTGCAATCATCACTGTGACGCAACTGAGCGGCCGGCTGGCTACTGCCCGCTGGGCGTCATCCCGCCGCCGGCGGGGAAGTTGCTGGACTTGAGGGTCATTCCGCTGACGCGGAAGCGGACATTTCCTGCCAAGTACAAATAGTCCGAACTGGTGCTGCTGACCGTCCGCACCTCGACATAGGTTAGCGTGATCGAGCCGACGCTCGGGGTAACCTGGGTGATATCGACAAACCGGGCTCCCGGGAAAAGCTTCTGGTCGAGGCCATAGAAAATCTTTTCACGCTCGGACCACAGCACGAAGTGACCACCGGCTTTCTGATCGACTGCTTCGTATTGCGTATGGATGACTTGCGGGTATTCGATCGGACCTGCAGACGCAGACTGAGTCCCTAACCAGATGACGAGAGCCAAGAAAGCAATGCTGCGGACCACGGGCTGAAATCCTCGCGAGCTAAAGCACAAAGGTTGCCTGTGAATTGGCTGTCTTGCAATCGGCAAAGGTATAGACTGCAGGGGAGGAGATAGTCTTTGGAGTTATTGGTGTGCGAGCCGTTCGGCGTGACCACTCACTGACTTACGCAAGGCAGTTTGTGGCGCTGTCTCGAGCGGCCATCATTGCTGGTGGACTCGCCCTTTGCCTAACCTGTGCGCACTCCTGTCTTGCTCAGACAGAGCCGGAGCCCTCACCCAATGACTACCTTCCGCCAAGTGAGCTCGAACTGACGCGCGACGAATGGCGGCAGCGGATCGAAGACGGACGGCGACGGGCCAAAGAGGTCTCGCGCGAGCGGCGGGAGCACCCGGAAGTGTACAAGCCGGTCCCGGAAGATCCGGAGATCGTCGCAACCGAACGCATCCTCAACGACGAGAGCCTGCAGCGAGGCGACATCATCGCCACCAAGAAGGGCATGTTCGTCTACCAGGGGCGATCGGATCAACCGCGTGGCGAACAGGATTTTGTGCCAGTTAATCCGAAATCGGTGCGCTGAGGAGCATCTGGCAGCCTAAGCCAAGCCGCGCAAGGGCGCCCTCGATTTAATACCGCCGCAAGATCTCATTGAACTTAGGATCGGTTACCTGCGTGGCCTCCAGAAGCAGCGATTTGCCTTGTGGCGTTGCCTGCACGTAGGCGGCGATCAGGAGCGGCTCGTAACTAGAACGGTGGGCAAGCGCCGAGCGAATGTCCGACTGCGCCAGCAGCTTGATCTCATCGTCGGCTGCGGCCGCGCTCGACGTTACGGTTTGGACCCGGGAGAAGGCAACGGCCATCGGCACGGCTCCGGCCAAGTAAGACATTTTCACTGCAGGCGTTACCGGCTCGCCGGATTGAGCTTTCAGCGTGCCTAGCGTGAGCCATAGCGCGGGACGGATGGGCGATATTTTCAAGGCGGCAACCACAGCGCCTTGGGCCGCCTTGTTCTCGGTCGCTCGGCCGTTCGCATCGGCTGAGGGATGGTGAAGAATGTCCGCGGCTTTCGCTGCGGCGTAGTTCGCGAGCAAGTCGCCATCGAACGAAAAGGTCGCCAGTACCGCCGACGTCGCTACAATGGCCTTGTCGGGCGGAATCTCGCCAAAGAATAAATCGCTCGCCCGAAAGTTTGGCCGCGTGAGATCGCCGTAGGATCCCAATCCTGCATGAAGCAGCAGAAGCACTGCGGCGCAGAAGCCGATGACGCGAAGCAGGGACATATGGTTCATGATCGACTTCGAAATATTCGGGTGAGGCGGACCGAGTAGGCTGACAGCTCTACGGTCGCCTTAAATTGCCAGCAGACTATCGCCTTGGATCGTGAGGAGCGTCAAGTTGCCGGTCGCATAAGCGCCGGTGTCGATGTTGATCCGGTTGGGGCGGATATCGGGAGCGCTGACCGGGGTATGACCGTGGACGACATACTTACCGAAGCGTCGCTCGGACTCGAGAAATTCCTCGCGGATCCAGAGCAGATCCTCTTCCTTTTGACGATCGAGGGCTATGCCCGGCTTGACGCCGGCGTGAACAAAAAAGAAATCACCACACACAAAGGAGGTGCGGAGTTGCTGAAGAAATGAAAGATGCTCCGACGGGAGCGCACGCCTCAATCCTTCGATCAACTCAATCTGCTCCTCAGCCGTCGGATTCATCGTCGGGTTAATGCCATAGGAAACAAGGGTCAGCAGGCCTCCATAATGGCGCCACTCCTGCAGGCGTGCCGGATCCTTGAGGACCTCGAGCAGGAAGACCTCGTGGTTGCCTTTGAGGCAAACGGTCTCGTGCGACTTCGAGCGCTCGATCAGGAGGTCAAGCACGGCGCGTGAGTCCGGGCCCCGGTCGACGTAATCGCCAAGAAACACCTGGATGGCTCGTTGGGGAGCAGAGCGCGCAAGGTCGGCGTCGATGACGGTTAAGAGGGACTGAAGCAAGTCGGCCCGCCCATGCACGTCTCCGATGGCATAGATACGAACGCCATCGGGAAGCCGCGGCTTAATATTTTTACGAAAGCGTTTGGAAAGGCCCATCAGGTCGGTCGAATCGCATCTGCCGTCGCGAGCGGAACGTCGCGATCGCTCTTAGCAGAACAAGTCACATATCGGTATTCTTAATTGTTTCTGACAGACTCGCGGCTGTTTTGATTAAAGGATCGCTGGGCCCTTGAGCCGTATTTCAAGACGTCTCGCGTAGCGTTTCCCCAACAAGAACGGGGAGCGTGACATGCGCAAAGTTGTAAAGTTCCTGGCGGCCGTGGCCGCTGTTGTGGTGGCTGTTGGGGTCCAGCAGAGCGCGAGGGCCGCCTTCGTCGGTGCGCCGTTGGGGCTGCGCGGTGCCATGCAATACATCAAGTTCGACCAGCCCACGCTGGCGCCGATGGCGTTCACGATCTTTTGCCTAAAGTACAAGGATGAGTGTAAGCCGCGACCGCAGCACATCGTGTTCAGGGGCGGGCGTCTGAAACTCACGGCGGAGCGTATGGCCCAGCTTCAGGAGGTCAATCAGCAGGTCAACAGCGCGATCCGGCCGGAGCCCAATCTGGAAGGGCTGCGCGGAGAGAAATGGCTGCTTCATCCGACGAGCGGCGACTGCAACGACTATGCCGTGACAAAACGCCACGATCTGATCGCCAAGGGCTTTCCTGCGCGTTCGGTGTTGCTCGGCGAGGTCGTGGTGCCTTGGGGTGAGCATCATCTCGTAGTCGTGGTGCGGACCTCCTCCGGCGATCTCGTGCTGGACAACCTTTCCGGGCACATCCTGCCGTGGTCGAAGAAGTCCTATCGCTGGGTCCGCATTCAGACGCCCAATAACCCGACCTACTGGGCCTCACTCGGCGATCGCAACGCCTGATGACGGCATTACGGCTGGCAGATTTCTGCCGGCTGTGGTCTGCCATCGCGCGCAGCTCCACAGGAGCGGCGGCCCCTGGCAAGGCCCGTTTCGCGAAATCTTCTGACCCGCCAGGATTGGTGCGCTCACTCCGCTCAACGTCGCTGCACGCTTCGTCCTCGCCAGCTTTCCGTACGCGACTGCGGGCGCCAGAACATCGGCGACCGCAGAAAGCAGGAACCTCAGCCGCTAATTCCCGGAAGCTTGGCCGGTCGTAGGATGATCTACGTGCGGGCGAGTTCGATAACCAGGGAACTAATGCATCCGAAGGTTGTTGTTTGACATTCAGTCGGTGAGCCATACTTTGAAAGGTGTTTTGTGAATTTCCCCTCCACACGAACGGGAAGCACAAGATGCGCAAGGCTGCAAGATTCCTGGCGATCGTCTCGATCGTATCGATTTGGGCTCCACACGGTGCGGAGGCGGACCTGATAACCGCGCCGATGGAATTGCGCGGCGTAATTCAATACATCACATTCGACGCGCCGACGCTGCCGCCTATGGCATTCACGATCTTCTGCCTCAGATACAAGAAGGAGTGCAGGCCTCACCGGATACCGTTTAGGGGCGGACGGCTCAAGCTGACGCCTCAGCGCTGGACCGAACTCAACCAGGTCAACCGTCAGGTGAATCTTGCGATCCAACCCCAACCGAATCTGGAGGGCTTGGCAGGAGAGAAGTGGCTTCTGCATCCTGCGAGTGGCGACTGCAACGACTATGCCGTAACAAAACGCCACGATTTGATCGCGAAGGGCTTTCCGGCGCGCTCGGTGCTGCTCAGCGAGGTCGTGGTGCCTTCGGGCGAGCATCATCTCTTAGTCGTGGTGCGCACCTTCTCCGGCGATCTCGTGCTGGACAGTCTCACCGGGGGCATCCTGCCCTGGTCGAAGAAGCCCTATCGCTGGGTCCGCATTCAGACGCCGAAGAACCCGAATTACTGGGCGTCACTCGGCGGCGATCGCGACGCCTGATGACCCGCACTATCGCAAGGACCGGCTGACGCTCTGCGACAGTCCCAGTCCGACGATCACTGAAAGGCACAGGATTGCCGCCGGGTACAGCAGTCCTGGACCGGCCAAGCCCTGAATCAGCGCAAAGACAAGGCAGGCCGCGGCCGTCGCAGGGAAGAACGAGTCGCGTCCGCGCTGCAAAGCGCCCAAGAAAAGTCGCGCCAGAGCTGTCACGCCCACCAGCAGCGCGGCAGCCAGGCCAATCCATCCCGTGTCCGTAAAGATCGCCATCGCGGCTGATGGCGCCGTTAAAGTCGCACCGGAATTGCTCTGGTAGATCCTGCCTAAGGCCGCAAAGGTCCCTGCGCCCGCACCGAACCATCGGGTGTCGGCCAACATTCGTTCAAGCGCGGCTCTCGTTTCAGCACCTATATCCGGGACAAGCCGCAAGAGGATGGAGCCGGAACTCTTCTCGAAGAGGAAGGTCAGGACGATGGTCGCTCCGATCAATGCGGCAACGGACAGCGCGCCTGCAGCCAGGGGCGACAGGTCAAGCCGGCGAATGACAAGGATCAGCAAGATCAGCACAACACCGAAGCTTGCCGCGATCGCGCTGTTCGTGCCGGACAAGCCAAAGATCGCAATAGCCCCTGCGAGAGCGCCGACGAGACCGCAAAGGCCGATCGCAATCGAGCGAACGAGCGAGTGACGCGTTTCGGCCCGCTCAGCGGCCAACTGCATGACCGCCAAATTCAGCATAGTGCCGAGGCCGGCAAAGGTTGTCGCCAGGTCGAAGGGGGCGGTGGCCACAAGTCCCGGCGAGAGCCGATTCAGACCCAAAGCCAGGGCGCAGACTGTGGCTATTCCGCTCAAGACGAATAGAACCAGCTCGGCGCGGCCACGGTCGCGGACCACGACAATCGTAACCCCGACCAGAGAGAGAGCAGCAAGCGCCAAGAAAAGCGCGTTCAGCGTCAATCCGATATCGGCCGTGACCGGCCCAAATGGCAGGCCACCCAATGCCTCCTGCACACTCGCCCAGATCGGATGCGCCCAGCGGAGCCAAAGCGGCGCCAACTGGGCTGCGATACCAAGCGGAATGGCGATCAGAACCCAGTGGCCCCACCCCGTGGCACGCAGATAGTGCTCGTAGTCGGCCTTTCGTGCGCTGAAGGCTGCTGCCAATAGGCTCAGCGCCGCAGCCATCATCCCGAGCTGCGCGCCGAACTTGGCGCCGGCAATTTCGAGAGCTGAAGCGGAAACAATAGCAAGGATGAGGGCAAAATAAGCGAGGGACAAACAGCGCGCTCGAAGGAATCCTGAACCGGTCAGGGCACCATACAAGCCGTCGATCGGTTTTCAAACAGAGGTCTGCTCTCGACGAACGGGAAGTCTCGCACGCAACGAAGCTTTGCCCAGCGGGTTCTCAGGCGAGCTCCTGAATGTCTCAGCGAAGAGGTCAGCGAACGGTGTTGACCGGCCGAGCAAACACGCGGCCGGCACGAGCGGCGGCCAAGCCAAAGCGAGCGGCCGAGCCGAAGAGATAGCCGGCCTGGAGAGCAACGGCCGCGAGCACCAGGTTCTTCAGGCCTTCAAGCAAGCTGACATCGACCATCAATCCAACCGGGATGGCGGCAAGCCCCATGACCAAGGTCAATGGCAAAAGCACCAGGACCCGAAAGCGCTGGCCCAGCACAGCGCCTGTAAGAAAGCTGAAAATCAAAACCTCAGTCATCCGAAACACTCCGTCCTCCGGACCTTAGGTTCCGCACCCTAAAAAGAGCCTTAAGCTGTATGGCCAAATTCTGCCTATTGGCCGCAATTTGTCAGCAGCGAATGATAGGCCTCCCGGAGCCCGTTCAGGGCCACCATGCCCTTGATCTCGCTGTCGCTTTCCTGGACCACCACCGAAAGCGAGGGCGTCGTCTGCCACTTGCCTGCGGCAAAGGCGGAGACCTCATCGGGCAAGAGGACTGCAGCGCCTGCCGCCGCCATGCTGGCCTCGAATGTCAGGGTGCCACCCATTGCTGAGGTGATTGTGACCTTGGGGTGGCTCTTGGGTGAGAAGGGACGGATCAAGGGCAGCAGGACGTCAATCTTACCCCTGGGCGCGCAGCGGACGATCAAGCCCGCAAAGTCCGGGTCCGATTGGGTGGTATCCGCCGTCTTCATGATAGAGGCGAAGCTTTCTCCGTCCTTGGGCCCTTGGGTTCGGGTGAACTTCCAGCTGGAGGAGGGTGCCGCTACCCGGATCTGTGGTCGGCTCAGGCAAGCGAGCTCAGAAGCCGACGCGGCGATACATGCGGCCTGGGAGCCTAAAGCCAAAAACAATGCTCCAATCGCGAAAAGCGCCACGTCAGACGTCCACCCACGGGTATGAGCTGGGTTTCTAGCAGAAGCTTGGAGCGCTGGGGAGCCGCCGGCTCCGCGGGCGATTGCCTGATTTGCGCGCACACGGATTATAACAAACGGTCACAAAGGCTTAACGCTGGTTCCTGTAAGTTGCGCAAACGCAACACTCGCGGCCGGATCGCGCCATCGGGCCCGCATTTGGGCTTCAAAGCCTTGCCGGAGTTCGCAGCGCGCCGTACCAATTGAGTCAATTGGGGAACCACTAGGCCTATTCATGCATGCATTTGCGACGACTCGTGTTTTGAAGCTGACGCTTTTGCTCGTCGGTTTGGCGCTTGGCGCCTGCTCGACCAACCCGGGTTCTGGTCCTCTGACGGACGACGTCAATAACCATATCCAAACGGAAAGCGCGCCGGCCTACGAGCTCGTACCGCTCAACCCGGCCACCGTGAACATACTGCACAGCCATGAGCCCAAGGGGCTTGCGGGTGCGTTCACGGACAAGCGGCCGCCGGCCAGCATCGTGTTCGGGATTGGCGACGTCGTCGCCGTCACCATCTTCGAAGCCGCGGCGGGTGGTCTGTTCATCCCGGCGGAGGCCGGCGTCCGACCGGGCAACTTCGTGACCATCCCCGATCAATCGGTCGACAACGACGGCTTCATCACCGTGCCCTATGCCGGTCAGGTCAAGGCCGCGGGCCTTACGTCGGTCCAAATCCAGCGCGCAATCGTTGAAAAGATCGCCAACCGCGCCATCGAGCCGCAGGTTGTGGTTGCGATGTCCTCGCAGCGGACCCAGCTCATCAGCGTGCTTGGCGAGGTCAACGCGCCGGCGCGTTATCCGGCGAGCGCCGCGGGTGCGAAGGACAAGGTGCTCGACGCGATTACCCGCGCTGGCGGCATTAAGGGCCAGGGCTTCGAGACCTGGGTCATGCTGGAGCGTGGCGGGCGGCGCGCCACCGTGCCGTTCGAGAATCTCGTGATGGCGCCCGAGAACAACATTTATGTTCGTCCGGACGACAGCATCTACGTCTATCGCGAACAGCAGAAATTCCTGGCGTTCGGTGCCAGTGGTCAGAGCGGCGAGTTCAACTTTGATGCCTGGCGCATCAACCTTGGCGAAGCGGTCGGCAAGGCTGGTGGTCTTCTGGATGGTCAGGCTGATCCGGCTTCCGTCTACCTCTATCGCCGCGAGCCGCGTGAGGTTGCTGCCCAGCTCGGCATCGATGTTAGCAGGTACACAAGCGAGACGATCCCGGTCATCTTCAACGTGAACTTCCGCGATCCGGGTGGCTTCTTCCTCGCCACCAAGGTGATGATGAAGAACCAGGACATCATTTACGTATCGAACTCGCGCAACGTCGAAGTCGCCAAGTTCCTGACCTACCTCCGTGTGATCATGGCGACCGGCAACGATGCTGTGAATCTCGGCAACAATGCGCTCATCTTCCGCAACAACATCAAGTTGGCGCCGTAGGGCGGGGCCAACCTGATCCACGACATCCGATGGCGCCGGGGCTTTGTCCCGGTGCCATTTTCGTTTAGCAATCCCTGTTTGGGCTATGGATCAAGGCACCACTGAGCAAGGCGTGCCGATCATCGGTCACCCCGCAGTGTTGCGAGGGGCGTCATGCGGTTTGGACAGCAGGCATTCTGGTGTTTTCTGACCCTCATCATCGGGGGGCCTGTTTTGTTCGATCACGCTGCCGGTGCGACGGGGGAGTTCGGAGTACGCCACCGGATCGATGTAGTGGTCTCTGCCGAGCCCGACGCGCCGATCTTTCAGCGCCTTCGGGGTGCCAAGGGCGAAGTTTCATTCACAGTCCGGCTGTCGGCGAATTCCAAGGAGAGCCGGTTCTTCGGGATGCTGCACCCGTCCTTTCCGGATATCGTTGTGCCCGAGGGAGCGGGCAAACCTCTCGTCCAACAAACAAAGCTATGGGAGGAGGAGGTCTGCCATCAGCGGCGCGGCCTGCCCAAGATTACCGTTACCAAGCTCGGCGGCCAATTTGGCGAGGGGGAGGGGCGGGTCGAGATAAGCGGCATCAACCGCCATGTCGGCCTTCTGGTGCCGCCCGACGAATTAACCCCGGGAATAAAACTCGATCCGGGCCGTGATAGCCTGGGGACATTCTATGCATTTCGAGCGCAGACCCGGAACAGCCGCCTTAACGTGGATCTGAAAATCTATCCGATCGATTGCTTCCTCTAGAAGCTAGAGCAAAGGCCGGCTTAACCGACAATGCGCCTTCGGCTTCCCAACATAAGCTGGTCTTGGAGCTGGCCTGCGACCTTTATCCTGCTCTTCGTCGTGGCTGCCGCGCCGTTTCCGTTTGGCTCGACCAATGATCTATCGATCGCGTTCTGGTGCCTGTGTCTCAGCACGGCATTGATCTTCGCGCCGACGCGAGACTTGCGACAGCCGCACTTGTGGATGATCGCGGGCATCGGAATTATCGTTGCCGCCTACGCGTTCGTCTTACACGAGCAGCTATCCGACAGCCCTTGGGTCGCGCCGTTCCAGCCGATCTGGAAGCAGGCGTCGGATCTGTTGGGTGTTCCGATCGCCCCCTCGGCGTCCATCGTCAAGAACGAGGCGTTCTTCGCGCTGGGTGCGCCGCTTGCCAATATTCTGGCGATCCTCCTTGGAATTATCGTCGGAGTCAACCGCGAGCGCGCCCGCCGCATGCTGTGGGTCATCGCCATCTCTGGAGCGCTCTACGCGCTGTACGGTCTCGCGTCGTTCCTGATCGAGCCCACCATGATCTTGTGGAGGGACAAGACTGCATACCTCGGCAGCGTCACCGGGACCTTCATCAACCGCAACACGGCGGCGGCCTATTTCGGCTCCGGCGCGGTGATCTGGATGCTGCTGATCCTGGAAAAGGTTCGGCGCCGCATTCCGGAGCGCAGGCTCATATGGAAAAACGTCTCGCGCGATCTTTCCGACATCCCTCCGAGCGAGATCTTGCCCCATCTGCTGGCGTTCCTAGTCTGTCTGATGGCGATGTTCATGACAGGTTCGCGCGCGGGCGTAGGCCTGTCGCTGCTTGCGATGATCGTCGCCTTCACCGTGTTCTTGCGCAGGGATCTGCCGACGCGATCCGGGATCGCGCTCGCGCTTGTTGCAGGCGCGGCCATCGCACTTGGCCTGCTGCAGTTCCTCGGTGGGCGGGTGAGCACCCGGTTCGATTCACAAGGGCTTGCTGATGAGGGGCGGATGGAAGCCTGGAAGTCTACCCTGCGGATCATCGGCGATAACCCGTGGTTCGGGACGGGGATGGGCACGTTCAGGTGGGCGTTTCCGCCTTATCGGAGCTCTAACATTTCCATTTACGGGGTCTGGGACCGCGCGCATTCGACGCCCCTCGAACTGACTTCCGAAGTGGGGATTCCTCTGGCGCTCCTGATTGCGATCGCCTGGGCTGTCATATTCATTGTCTTGGCCAGAGGGGTGTTAAGTCGGCGGCGAGACGCCATCATCCCGCTCGCGGCGGCGGCCACTGCCAGCCTGTCCGTGCTGCATTCCTCGCTGGACTTCACACTACAGATACCCGGCTATTCCATTCCGTTTTTCGCCCTTTCTGGCGTCGGGCTGGCGCAGTCCTTCCGCACCGGGCAGGCGCAAGGGGAGAGGACGAGATCGCAATCGCTGTTGAGATGGACCAAGAGAGCGCAAACCTGGGACGCTGCTCCCGAATTGCCTGAGCATGCTCGGGAAATCCGCAAAACTGTCAGGCTTTGAAGCACTTAAGACTTTAACGATGTTATCACATCTGGTGGACAGTCGCTGACTGTTTCGATAGGGTCCGCATGATGATTTTAACAATGGTTGGTTAACTATGGTTTCGAGCGGCTTGTTTCAGGGGGTATCTATGAGCGTTATCAGGTTTACGCTTCGGGTGGTTTTCGCCGCGCTATTTGCCATGACGGTTACCGCTGCAGCCAATGCGGCGATCTACCCGCCGAACCGGCAGCTTCCGGCCTCAATGATTTCTGATTTCAAGGCCTCGCCCACGAGCCTTCTGCAACAGTTTACGTCGGGCGGCGCCCAATTGATCTCGCGGGCACGCGATCTCGGGGCCTCTGATCCGACGACGGTGCCGGCCTTGATCGCGCTGCTAAAGGATCCTGCAATTACGAAGGATCAGATGCGAGCAATCGTGGCCGGACTCGCGCAGGTTGCGCGCATGGCGGCGCAGCAGGATCAGGCATTCGCCAACGAAATCCAGAACGCGATCGCAGGCACCGGAAACCCCGACGTGATCGCTGCCTACCAGGCCGCAACCGGCGACGTCTCGATCGCAGCGACCGGCGGCGGCGCCGGCGGTGGTGGAACCGGCTCCGGCGGCGCTACGGGCAATAGCAACTCTGGGGGCGGCGGATCGAGCGGCAGCGCCTTCTCGTTTGGCGGACTACATTACCCAAATACGGCGACAAACTACACCGGCTCGACCAGTGGCTCGAACGTCGGCCAGTCGGTCAGTCCTTGATACATTGAACTTTCAAGCCACCGTCATCATTTCGATGTAAGTAGCCTAGCTTCGCTGGTGGTGTCTGCCGAAAAACGAAATAGCGCTCAGCGGCGCTGTTTTGTTTAGGTCCGGTTAGCTTCGCTCCATTTATCGGGTGTGTTACGCGTCCCGTGGTCCTTCCAGGTTCATTTCCCAGGTAGCGCCATGCTAGAGCTGGTTCGCGTTCAGAAGACAGCGGACATGAGGCCGACGTAAATTCAAATGCGGCATGGCTCTCGCCGACGCAGGATTGGTTTTGGAAATTGCTCCATGCTGCAGGTAAATAAACCGACCGCCGAGATCAACCGTGCGATCGGTGACGCCGAGGAGTCCTCCGCCCAGACGCTCAGCACGTTTGTCGGCATGATCAGGCGTCAGCTCCCGACTATGCTGGCGATTGTCTCGGCTTGCCTCATCGTTGCACTACTCTATCTGTTCACTGCCGCTCCGCGGTACAGCTCCACTGCATCGATAGTAATCGATACTCGGAAGGTGCAGCTGTTTCAGTCGCAATCGGGCCTCGGAGATGTCGCAATCGACTCTGCGACGGTCGAGACACAGGTCGAGATCCTTAAATCCGAAAACATCAGCCTCACCGTCATTCGCGACCTGCATCTGATCGACGATCCCGAGTTCGCCGGCGGCGGTGGTGGGTTTCTTGGTGCAGTTCTCAGTTCGGTCACGGGGCTCGGTGGCCATCTTGCGTCAGAGTTCGAATTGACACGTGGAGCGTTGCAACGCTTTGAGAGCAACCGCACCGTTCGGCGAGTTGGTCTGTCCTATGTGATGGAGATTGGCTTCACTTCTTACGATTCGCAGAAGGCGGCGCGGATCGCCAATGCGATCGCGGATGCCTACATTGTTGACCAGCTAGAGGCAAAGTATCAGGCGACGCGTCGTGCCAGCGTCTGGCTGCAGGATCGCATCAAGGAGTTGCGCACCCAGGCTTCCACCGCCCAGAAGGCGGTGGTTGACTTCAAGTCCGCTAACAACATCGTCGATACCGGCAAGGGGCTGATGAATCAACAGCAGCTGACGGAGGTCAATACCCAGCTAATCTCAGCGCGCACGGCATCCGCCGAGGCCAAGGCGCGGCTCAATCGCATGAATGACATGCTGAAGCAGGAGATCCCGGACGCGTCCGTAGCTGACGCATTGAAGAATGAAACGATCATCAAGCTAAGGGGGCAATATGTCGACATTGCTTCGAAAGAGGCAATCTGGTCGGCCAAATACGGGTCGGAACACCTTGCCGCCGTTAACCTCCGAAGGCAGATGGCAGAGATCAAAAGGAACATCACGGACGAACTCAAGCGCATACAGGAATCCTACAAGAGCGACTACGACATCGCAATGACCCGCGAGGAAGCCATCAAGTCGAGCCTTAACAATATCGTGTCGGAATCCCAGCTTACCAATCGGGCGCAGATCCAATTACGCGAACTCGAAAGCAACGCGCAGTCCTATCAGGCGATGTACGATAATTTCTTGCAGCGCTACATGGAGTCCGTGCAGCAGCAGTCGTTCCCAATCACCGAGGCACGAGTTATCAGCACAGCAACGACCCCGCTGGTGAAGAGCTATCCCAAGACCTTGATTGTTCTCGCTGTCGCCTTGCTGGGTGGCCTGATTCTTAGCCTTGGCGCCGCCATGGCGCGCGAGCTTACGGATAAGGTATTCAGGACCACCAGCCAGGTGGAGGAGGCGCTTGGCACAAACTGCATCGCCATCTTGCCGGCATTGGGCGATGCCGCTGGACAGTCCGTGCTTGCTGGCAAGTTCAGCAAGAAGGCTGACGGTCCACGGCCCAATTTATTGCGCTACGTCGTCGACAACCCGCTGTCCCGTTTCGCGGAGGCCGTGCGTTCGCTCAAAGTGGCGGTGGACCTCAATTCGATCGTGCGCGAAAACCGGGTGCTGGCGGTCACGTCGACACTTCCCGACGAAGGCAAAAGCACACTCTCGACCAATTTGGCGCAGTTGATGGCGCATGGTGGTGCGCGCGTGATTCTGGTCGACTCCGATCTGCGTAATCCCTCGCTGTCTCGCGCATTAGTGCCGGACGCGAAATGTGGCCTCGTCGACATCGTCGCGCAGAAGATGCGGCTAGAGGATGTACTGACGGTCGATCCCGAAACGGGGCTTTCGATCCTGCCTGCGGGCACCAGCTCAAAGCTCCTGCATACCAACGAGATCCTCGCCTCGAAGGCAATGCGTGATCTCGTCGGGCTGCTGCGCTCGAAGTTCGACTACGTTGTTCTGGACATGCCGCCGATGGCACCGGTGGTTGATGTGCGCGTCACTACATCGTTTGTCGATTCCTACGTATTCGTTGTCGAGTGGGCCAAGACCAACACAGACCTCATTGTGCATAATCTGCGTGGTGCGCCGGAGATCCAGGATAAACTGCTTGGGGTTGTGCTGAACAAGGCGGACCTCAATGTGCTCGCTCGATACGAATCCTATCATGGCCGCTATGACTCGAAGTACTACGCCCGTTATGGATACACGGAAGACTGAGTAGCAATGCGAAGGGACTGGGTGCGCGCGCCGCTGCTGCTGCTCGGTCTTGTCGGCGTCCTTTGGTTCTACGCTACCCTGCCATCAATTTGGTTAGCGGCGCCGGTTCGCGACGTGACGGCACAGATACTTTCGGATGATCGATTCAAGTCGGGTACCCTCAGCAAGCTGGTAGCACAGATTGCAGTGCGGCCAAGCTTAATGGTCGAGCCAAGCGACTTCGTGCGGGGAGAAGCGCTTATACTACTTCGCACGAGCGAGGAAATGATAGGAAGGAAGAGCCCGGAGGACGCGGACCGAAAGGTGGAGGCCGCCACAGACAAGGTCAAGTATTCGCTTTCCGTCAATCCGACGGATGCTTTTCTCTGGCTGATGCTTTACTCCACGGCCATAAGTCGCGACGGTCTCGATTTTCGCAACATCAAATACCTTGATCAGTCCTATGTGATTGCACCTTTCGAAGGCTGGATTGTTCTCAGGCGTAATAGGGTGGGACTTGCGCTATTTCAGTCATTAAGTGAGGCAACTCAGCAAAACGTTCTTACCGAGTTCGGCGCGATGATCAATAGTGGTTTCATCGATGATGCAGCGATGAATCTCGAGGGTGTGGGTTGGGCCGAGCGTGATCGGCTCCTCACAACCTTAGAGCGGGCAAATGAGATTCCGCGGGAGGCCTTCGCCAGAAGGTTAGCTCGCGACGGTGTGAAAGCAATCGTGCCTGGCGTTGAAATTGATCAGAGGTCATGGCGATGATCTAGAAGATCGCGGATCGAACCAAGTTCGTCGCCGCGATCGCGGTCCCGCTACAACTTGTTTTACTTACGACAATTCACGCGCAAAACTGGCGACTAAAGTACGTCGAAGGGCTATCAGGCAAGGATGGGAGCGCTCGCGAGCGCCACATCCACCATGCTTGAATTTAGAAGCGGTTGCCCGCTCGCGTCATAGATCCCGGTTTTTGACCAAGCGGTAAATTTCAAAAAACTGTGCCAGACGGAGGTTATTAATTCAATTCAGACAGATCAAACGAGCCTTCGGTTAGTGGATGTGGCCCGGCAGATACGATTTTAGGAACTGTCGGGGATACAGTACTTTCGCTGTTCAATAATCCAATGTCAGACAAGCAAGCGGCATTATTGAGTCGATCGTGAAAGACCTCACGAGCAATTGAGCGAGAATCGACGTTCCGGAGCAAGCGACGTTTGTGTTCGCAGATCCTTAGAGGCTGAGGCCTTTAATAGGCTGAAGGTCGACCGATGACCACGATCGTGCGTAGCAGGATTGAGAGGTCCAACAACAAGCTCCAGTTATTGATGTACCAGAGATCATGCTCGACACGCTTCTCCATCATCTCAAGCGCGTTTGTTTCGCCACGGTAGCCATTCACTTGCGCCCAACCGGTGATGCCGGGTTTTACGTGATGACGGAAGGCGTATTGGCCGATGATTTGCTCGTATTCGGAATTATGGGCGGCGGCATGGGGGCGGGGGCCGACCAGCGACATGTCGCCTTTGAGCACATTGATGAGCTGAGGCAGCTCGTCGATCGAGGTCTTGCGCAGCCATTTGCCGATAAAGGTCACGCGCGGGTCATTCTTCGTTGCTTGGACGATGCAGGGCCCATCCTCCATCACGCGCATGGTGCGAAACTTGAAGATCCGAAAAGCGCGCCCGCCGAAGCCGTTGCGCGTCTGCCGGAAGAGCACCGGCCCGCGGGAGCTTGTCTTAATTAGAACAGTCGTTAAAAGCAGGACTGGTGCAAAGACGACCAGCGCCAGCGAGGCGCCGAGTAGATCGAGCGTGCGCTTTAGGGCGCACTCCTTCCAGCTCAGCGGCGCGCGCCGCAATTCGGCCGTCCACGTGCCGCCGGCATTGATCTGCGGGTAGCGCATAAATCGCGAAACATTCGCATCGGGCAGCAGATGCACCGGAATGGGCAATATCTTCAGTCTTTCCAGGATGCTGTCGATCGCGTGCTGGCGTTCCCAGTTCACCAAGAGAAACACCCTGTCAATCTGGTTCTCCCGTGCGTAACCGACTAGCTCCTCGAAGCGGGAACCAACCTGAGACATCAGGAGCGGCGAGGCGAGCTCCCGGGGGCGGATCTCCAGAATCCGCATCACGCGGTAGCCGTGCTGGCAAAGCTCCATCATCGCGGCCGATGAGGCTGGCAAGCCGAACTCGGCGATGACGATCACGGGGGTGTTGGCAAACCCGCCGTTGCGCAACGCATTCGCCGTCCAGCGCGCCGCCGCAGCCTTCAGGGCTAAGAGCACGATGAGCCCGACTACATAGAACGAGATCATCGCGCCACGGGAAAACTCGTCACTCGCCTTCATGGTAAAGGCAACCGCAAGTAGCGCCGCAAACACTCCGGTCCAGGTTGTGAGCGTAATCCGCCATTGTCGTTTAAGGTTGGTAATGTCCTTCAGCCGATAGCCGTGCTGAACAGTGATTAGTAGACCGAAATTGACCGCCACGAGCAGGCTCGCGGCGGTATAGAATTCCGTCTTGCCGAGGGGCGATCGGGTATAGAGGTGATATATTATCGCGCAACCAACGCCACAGGCTATGATCAGGAGGCCATCCCCGAGCATCATCAGCTGCTCGACAACCGAGGGACGCAGCCAGCGCCGCGCCGGCCGCGAGGAGGGTGCGGCCGGGTTGTCGGAAATTCGGGAATCTGGTTTTCGCTCGATATTAGGGTCGTAGAATGCAAACGTCATAGTTCTGAAATCCGAAGTCGTTCCGAAACTATTAGCAGTATCAGATATGCGTTTGAACAAAATCGCCGCAAACCAGTGATCAGAGAAAAGTAACCTTACCGCTGTCAGCCTAGCGCGACACATCCAATCCTTCAACTGATGCGCAAGTACCGGAGGAGTTTACAGGTGACTCGAATGCGATCGCGGCGAAGAGTGAGAATTAGATGCCGTCGCCTCACGCTAACGGCTCTTGTTCTCACAGGCGTCGCGGGAGCGCTGATTTTGGCGCTTGGGCCGGAGGCGCTGCCGGCAAGGCGGCCCCATGAATCGACCGCGCGGCTCAGCCTGCTACTAGACGGCTCCTTCGGGGCGCGGTTTGCTGGAGAGATGATCGCACAAAGGGAAGGGCTTTTCGAGCCAAATATCAAGCTGCGCTCCGACCCGGGCGATCCGGATTTTGTTGCGCGAGTTGCACGCGAGCGCGCCATTGGCGTTACAAGCGGCCAGAAATTCCTGCTGGCGGCTTGGAGCGGCGTCCCCGTCACCGCATTCGGGGCAAGCTTGCTTGATACGACCACCGTGATCTTCACCCTGGAAAGCTCCGAGCTTCGCCGCCCCAGCGATCTGGTGGGAAAACGGGTTGGGTATCGGAAGGGGAGCGAGGGGGAGGTGGTATTTGATGCAATGATGGCGCAACTCGGCCTCCCTCGCAGCCAGACACCTAAAGTCACTGATCAAGATACGTTTGACGCGCTCCGAGCCGGCGAGGTGGACGCGATTATCGCTACGGTCGGCCAGCAGCCGAGCCCCTCAGATCCCGGCTACGTCCGATTAAATGTGATCAAACCTCAGGAATACGGCATTCATGTCCCCGGAATGGTATATTTCGCCGCTTCTGGTCTGATTCACGATCGCCCCTCAACCATAGCGCAGATATGCGAAGGCCTCATCAAGGGTTGGCAGTTCGTCTATGGTGACTATTCACGCAGCGTGCCTATTCTCGTTAGCTTTGATCCGGAAAGGCTGAAAGGGGATCGCCTCAAGTTTGAGCTGCAGCAACAGCGCGACCTGGTCCTCCCGACCGGCGGCCGCATCGCGGATTATGATGAAAGCCGCTGGAGGACTCTGCGTGATATCCTAGTCTTTGCGAGGCTCGGCGAGGACGATGTGCCCCTTGCCCTATCCGTCAATTACCAGTTCTTGCGGGATGTCTATCGTCGTTCGCCCGATTTAGCTGGGCCGAGAGCTTGGAACGGGGAGAACTAAGGTCAAAAGAGTAAAACTTGTGCGCTGTATTGTCCCAAGCCGCAATTCCGACTCTGCGTCGTTGCCTTCAACTCCATCGGTTGATACCCTAGTGTTCTTTCTAGGCATTTTTGGGGTAACACGGATCTCGTTCGTTGCTGAACTGGCTCTCGTTTGGAGAGCAGCGTAACACAGGTCTCGTCGGGGGCAAGGGAGCTTTAGAATGTTAAAGTCGTTCGCGCGGGTAGGTCTTTTGGCTTTGGCCGCTGTAGTTTGTACGCAAAGCGACGCCAGTGCCGCCGTGCACATGCCCGGTAGCGCAGCTATGCTGACGGTCGATAGCAAGGCGCTGCCCGTCACCTTTTGGTCCCATCCTTATCCTTACCGCTATGTCCCTTCGCGTCGGTGTCCGCTAGTGCGGGTGGAGACGCCTTATGGCTGGTACCGGGATCGCGTCTGCGTATCTTCGGGCGGACCGATTCTGCGCCGCGCGTACTGATCGCTGCGGACTTAGATCTCATTTCTTTGATCTATGGGACATACATCCGTTCCAGGACGCCTTAATTGGGTTTGCTATCGATTTAACGCATCGATTGTGGAGCGGCTTCCCAACAGGGTCGTCGAGAACGAACCGCAATTGGTGGCGACGCAAATCTGACGTGTCGCGGATGACTTCGATGAAGCTTATCGCAAAAACCTGCGGGTTGATCCGCTCGGTGATCGGTCAGGCTTGAACGCGAATGCCAAAGCTTGGCCTGGTGCCTCGCGCAAAACAATCGCAGATCAACGCGGCTCCGAATCTCGCATCACCCGGACTTTCGGATTCCGCACAGCAGACGAACCGGGAGGCCCGAAGACAATCGATACTATGCTGGGGTTGCGCCAGAGAAGCTCACATCGAATGTTTCCCGGACTGTTATGAGCTTGTCTGCTCGAAACTGTGCAATGTTAGACCGATAGCGCCTTCGTTGATACTGAGCCGCGGCAACGCACGTTTTAGGACTCGATAAGGATATCTGCTTGCCTGGCAACGTAGCTTGGGGGCACGGGGCCTCGGCTTGGGCAACACTGCTGATGAGGTATTATTAGTTATGCGGATCGCGCTTGTAGCGTACGGATGTGAGCCGAACAAAGGCTCTGAGCAGGGCGTTGGCTGGACTTGGGCGAAAGAAATTTGTGCCAGGGGTCATGACGTAGTCGTCTACACACACGGCAGTCAGCGAGAGGCTATAGAGCGGGCGCCTCCCGTTCCGGGGTTGCACTTTTGCTATCATCAACTAGGGCAAGGACCTCTGGAGCATCGGAACCGCGCGGTTCACCAGTTGCAATATACGCTCTGGCAATGGTCGGTGATGAACCGGATCGTTCGAGACGCAGAGCGGGAGCCAATTGACCTCGTTCACTTTCTTACATGGGGTGGGGTGCGAATGCCCGTATTCGGCTGGCGGTCCAGCATACCATATATCATTGGTCCAGTTGGCGGCGGCGAGGAGGCGCCTCTCGTCTACTGCTTGAGACTTGGCGTGCGCGTCTTTGCCAAGGAAGTAGTTCGAAAAGTTCTCAATCGACTGTGTCTGATAGATCCACTACTTGCGATCGCTTATCGTCACGCGACGCAGATTTATGCCAAGACGTCAGAGTCGAGAAATTTGGTAGTTCCGTCTGCTCGCCATAGTTGCTTCGTGCGATCGGAAATCGGTGCGAAGGAGGAGCTCTTGTCGATCCCTCTGCCCGATACCACCGATTGTAGCAACCGAGCTCTGCGTTTGGTATTCGTCGGGCGTCTTTTGTATTGGAAGTGTCCACTAACGGTCGTTGCAGTCTATCGTGAACTGCTTCGGCGAGGACTGATGGCAGAATTGACGATTGTGGGGGCAGGGCCCGAAAAAGAAAGACTCCTTGCTGCTATTCGCAATCTCCCGCCTGAGGGGCGCGTAAACTATCAAGATCGCTTGCCGCAGTCGGAGCTTTTTGCGCTGATGCAAGAACAAGATTTAGCTATGTTTCCGAGCTTGCACGATTCGTCAGGAAACTTCGTCCTGGAGTCGTTATCATGCGGCCTGCCGGTTCTTGCGCTAGCCCTAGGTGGGCCAAGAGAGTTGCTGAAATCAGGTGGCGGTTTGCTGGTGTCGGTTGATGGTCAAGATTTGCAGCAGGTTATCACTGCATTTGTCGACCATATTCAACGCCTAATCCGCACTCGATCAGAACTGGATGCTTTGCGGCAGGCAGCACGAGCAAGCGCCCGCGCACACACTTGGCGGGATGTGGTTGCACGAGTATACGCTCCCTTGGAACTCCAGCTTGAAATGAAACTTCCGCCATGCCATGCAACATCCAAATCGCCTGAGATGCAGACAGATTTCCTTTAATCGCAAATTTGGTCGCAATCCTTCGCATGTCAAAAATTAGGGCCGTTCTTGCTAGGGTGGGGATCTATGTCCTTTGCTTCTTTGACTACGGCGTTCGTAGCTATGGCGCATTAATTTTTGCTGTCGTAATCCTAATTTCGCTGCTGTGCTTGTCACGATCTAGTTGGGCGCTGTTGAAGCCTTTCGTACCACTTTGGCTGGTAACGAGTGCATACATTGCTTTATCATTCGCTCACATTTTGCCTCCAGCGTGGACCGTGCTCTACGAACCGGAAGCAATCTTGCGACAGTCCCTCTGGGTTTTCGAACTACCGTTGATCATCAACCTTGCTAGTTGCTACCTTTCGCTAGCGCTAAAGGGGCACGCCACAAGAGAGTTTGTTATTGTAACCGTACTTCTTCTGGCGAACTTTTGTATTTCTGGAATATTGGTTGCCGATTGGACCTATTCGCAATGGTCTTATGGGCCGTTCGGTTACCTGTGGGCTCCGTTGTCGATCTATCTGATCGTAGCTGGATGGGGTGCCTTTATAGAACCTCGCAGGTTAATTGTAGTGTTATTCTTAATACAAGCTATTGCTGCTACCCTCCTTGCGGATGGCTCGCAGACCCAACTAGCATATCTTACCTTTGCAGCAGTGATAGTTTTTCGGAAACTAGGCCGGCACGTTGCTACGGCCGCTATGATTGGATTATTAGGCTTGATTGTCTCAGGATATGCTTGGGCTTGGATTGACCCATCGGCGGTCACTCTTCGCGATGCTGCAATACGGGCTCTTATGGCAAAGAACGCCTTCTATGCAGCTGAGCAAACCAGCTTCGTAGGGGTCGGCTTCGGGACTGAATCGCTGCAGAATTACTATCCAGAAATTGGGGTCCAATCATTCAACTCTCTTGATGAATCATTCGTCCTGATAGGTACGCATAATGTGTTCTTTGATATTTTGATGCGCATGGGTGTGCTTGGGCTAGCCGCGTTTCTCTGGGCGCTGTTTTCACTCGGGTATCCGGCAGGCGGAAGCGAACGTATTTCCTCATACCGAAAGCTCTTGTTCGCAATCATGGTTTTGAACCTATCTGTGAACGTCGCTCTTCAATCCCCGTTTCATATGGGAGGCGTCGCGGTAATGCTTGCCGCATCGTTCGTAGTTTCTCAACGCCCGCAACTTCGCTCCGCTCCAAGTCGATCCGCCTCCCGAAGGATAGAGGCAGTTGGACTATTGCCGGTTTGATCGACGCCGATATGGTGGTGATGAAGCATTAACATGGGAAACGACTATGTGAATTCTAGTGTGGTCCGAATTGGATCGCGCGGCGGCCATGCGTGTGAGTCTTGCCAGGCGGGTCACATCGACGTTCTGCGGAACGACAAAGACCCCGACAGCCGACCTCGTGTCGGCCAACTTGCTGAATCAGCAGTTCGTCGCCTGCCGATCCAACTTGAAATGGATCATCAATCAAAAAAAGGAGAGTGCGCACAAAGAACCAGGAGATGATGTCATGGCATTTGTCTGAGTTTCCATCGGCGTTTGTACCGATGGTGCTCGACGATCAAGTATTTTAGCCAGTTGAGTTGGAGCAATCAGCTGCGCGCCCATCAAAACGGGCAATTTCGACAGCAGCGTACGCATGCGAGCGCTACACGCTCCGCAAACGACTCACTATTTAGGGGGCAAATTTGGTTGAGCGGAATAAAGAATTTCCACCTCGGGCGTGGATCCTAGGGCTACCGATCAGCGTAGTTTCCATGTCAACCGCACTCGAGTGGCTGGGTAAGATGATTGCTCAGAAGAGCGGCGGGTATGTTTGTGTTACTGACGTGAGCAATATAATGGTGGCCCAAGATAATAAAGCGCATCGCGAGGTGCTGCTTGGATCTCGAATGATCCTGCCCGATGGCACCCCTTTGAGCTGGATTGCGCGGCTTCGGGGATGCCAAGGGATGCGTCGTGTCTGCGGGCCGGACTTGATGCTAGCAGCATTCGAGGCTTCCGTTAAAACCAGATGGCGGCATTACTTGTTGGGAGGCGATGCAGACGTCCCTGAGTTGTTGAAGAGCCGTCTTGAACAAAGCTTCCCTGGTGCCGAGATAGCCGGGGCATATTCACCGCCATTTCGGCCGTTGTCTGAGGAGGAGGACAAAGAACTGGTGGCGCGAATTATAGAATCTAAGCCAGACATTTTATGGGTCGGGCTGGGTTGTCCGAAGCAAGAAAAGTGGATGTCGGATCATGAGCATGTCCTCAAGAATATCGTACAGATCGGTGTCGGTGCAGCTTTCAACTTCCATTCGGGAAAGATCGTTCGCGCTCCAAGATTGATGCGAAACAATGGACTCGAGTGGCTACATAGGTTGGCCTCGGAGCCACGACGCCTTTGGCGGCGATACGTGCTACTCGCGCCGAAGTTTGTATGGGCGTCATTGGTTGAGACCACTTTAGGTTCATATCGTAGATTCGAATGACGGTACATCGCGCGGGTGCTTTTTTGGGGCGCCTTAGGAAAGTCATTGGCTTGGAGCTAGTGTCGCTGATCGCATGGCAGATTGCTAACTATGCGATACCGTTGGCGCTGTTACCCTACTTTGGCCGAGTCCTTGGCGTGAGTGGATTCGGCGTGTACGGGATTGCGCTCGGCGTTCTAAATGTTTGTATGATGATAACCGATTGGGGATTTCTCTACACGTCACAGCGTGCTTTGGTAGAGGCGTCGGGCGAAATTGCAAGAGAGCGAGACATAGTCTGGGAAACCGCAACCGCAAAGCTAATGCTTGCCCTTTTATGCTCTTTGGCGCTTTTCGCCATCGTGGCATGGCTTGGCTTTAAAAGCCCCTATGCTATCCCACTATTGGCAGGCATTCCTGCGCTTATCGCAAACGCACTTTCGTTGGAGTGGCTTCTTCGGGCAAAAGAAATGTTCTCGACGTTCGCTGTAGCTTCTGTTGCAGGCCGTGCGTTCTCAATTCCTTTTGCTTTGCTCACTGTAAAATCTCCTTATGATTCTGCCTGGGCGATCGCATCGGTGTCGTTTGGATTGCTCCTCGCGGCGGTTCTCAGCATTGTGCTAGCTCGGGGAGTTAAGTTCGGTGCGATTCAATTCCCAGTCACCCGCGCACTATATCGGATCCGAGACGGCTTGCCATTGTTCATACCTCTGGCGGCAGTAAATCTATACACTGTTATGATCCCACCGCTCGTTGGCGTGTTATCGGGGCCGTCGCAAGCCGGCCTTTACACGGGAGCCGACAGGATGAAAGCTGCGGCTCGGATGCTGTTCTACCCATTGACCATTGTCGCATATCCGAGGATTAACAATCTGCGTGTGAACGATCCCGTCGCGCTAAGATCCTACCTTCCTCGCCTGATAACTGTGATGTTCTTCAGTAGTGCAGCGATTTGTTCCGTGCTGGCGCTGTCGGCCAAGCTCGTCGTGTACATGTTTCTAGGCCAGGACTTCTACGAAGCGGTAATCGTACTACAAGTGCTTGCTGCCGGCGCTTTCGTCTCAAGTTTGTCAACCCTTTTAGGGACAAACGTTCTTGTTGCACTTGGAATGAATCGTGCATTTCTCGTCTCTCATTTGATTGGTATCGGGATTGGGGTTGCGGTAGTAATTGCGATGACAAATGCACATGGAGCACTAGGTGCCGCGATTGGTGTTCTCTTTGGAGAATCAGTTACGCTTGCAGTGCTCGCCATCAGCATCGTTCGCTCTGAGCCATGGGTTTTCGGTCGTGCTTAATGTGCGGGTACAATCCCGTTCTGCTCCTGCGAAATCGGAAATAAGCGCAATCGCATAGGGCATCTTCGTTGGACCATTAGTATTAAGAAACGATACAGTTGGACAGCTTTCAGCACTCAGTTTAGTCACGTTGACCATCAACCATTTCGTGGAAACCTCCGCCATCGATGAGGAATCGGACCATCCTCTTCAAGGCACACCGTCCGCTCAAAGAAAGAAATGCGAGAAAGGGAATTTTATGACTAAGACGGCTCTGGTTTGCGGAGCAGGCGGCTTTATCGGAGGCCATCTGGTAAAGCGTCTCAAACGTGAAGGCTTTTGGGTGCGCGGCGTGGATCTGAAATTTCCACCATACGCCGAGACGGAGGCCGATGATTTCGTCATAGGCGACCTTCGAGATGCGCATTTCTGTAGGCAGATTGCCGATCGCAAGTTTGACGAAGTGTTCCAGCTCGCGGCCGATATGGGGGGCGCTGGTTACATCTTTACGGGAGAGCACGATGCCGACGTGATGCACAATTCCGCAACCATAAATCTTAACATGCTAGACGCATGTCAAAAACGCAATGTGCGCGGCCTGTTTTATTCCTCCTCCGCTTGTATGTATCCGGAGCACAATCAGATGGACCCCAGCAATCCAAATTGTGCTGAGGACTCCGCGTATCCCGCTGCACCTGACAGCGAATATGGCTGGGAGAAACTGTTTTCGGAGAGACTCTATTTGGCTTACAATCGCAATTACGCCATGCGTAATCGAGTCGCGCGATACCACAATATCTTCGGCCCGGAAGGAACGTGGGAAGGTGGTAAGGAGAAGGCTCCTGCCGCAGTGTGCAGAAAGGTCGCGCAAGTCTCAAATGGCGGCGAGGTAGAGATCTGGGGTGACGGGACGCAAACTCGCTCCTTTCTTTATATCGATGAATGTTTAGAAGGAACCATTCGACTGACTCGGTCTGATTTTGAAGGACCCGTCAACGTTGGGTCGGAGGAGATGGTCACAATTAACCAACTCGTCGATTTAGTCGCAGACATCGCAGGCAAAAGAATCTTGAAGAGGCACATACCCGGACCACTTGGTGTCCGTGGGCGGAATTCAGATAATCGATTGATCGAACAGAAGCTGGGTTGGAAGCCTTCGGCGGCACTTCGTTCAGGTCTTGCTAAGACCTACCAATGGATTGAGCTGCAGGTGCGCAGGAATCGAGCGGCTGCTTAATCGACAAAGGGGAAAATAGTCGCCTGGCGCAGGCCGAGAGCTGGTGATGGGCAATAGGGGCTATTCCACTGATCATCTGCAGTGTCCTCGTGAGTTCTGTTGCGACAGGTTTGCGCGAAGTATATCTTGAGTGACCCAAGCCCAAAAGATCATCCAGTGATGGGTAGAATCCTTTGGATCATTTGAGCCTGTGTGGCTCCGCGATGCAACGGGGCGGGCGCGGAGCCTTCGACACAGCGCAACGTCCCGTCCCGGTGCATGTCGAAGGCTGATTGCTTGGCTCAAGTTGAGGCGGCAAGTTGCCGATCCCGTTGTGCGGAGGCAAGGTGTTGTGATCATCCTACCATTTGAGCGGTAGCTCCCAGCATGATCGAGTGACGAGAACAATGACTCTTCAACAACTCATCGCGTACCCTCCAAGGAAGCTTTCCGCAAAGGCAATCTGCTGCGGCTTGCCCGGCGCGATGTAGTCCTGCACCATGCGCAAGACCAAACATCGGGGCATCGCTCGCGTCGCCGCCGACTTCCTGCATAATCTGATCGCCTATAACCTGATCCGAATTCCAAAACTGCTCGCCGCATAGCCACCCCGCGCCGGCGCACACCCAATACCAAGCTAGAATTACATCCAACTCTACCGCGCCGCTCCAAAAACGACCGGCGGAATGTCATTCGGCCTGCAATATTGACCCCCTAAGCCGGGGGATCGGCGTCCAAAATTGACCCCCTACAGGTTGGTCTGTTGCGCTGCCTGCTTCGTC
>NZ_JBEPQT010000031.1:0-69879 GCF_040547985.1 Bradyrhizobium sp. LB14.3 | reverse complement strand
CGCCCATTGGGCGTCAGTCAAAACGAATCGGTCCATCCCAAGCTTGAATCACAACCAAGCCCCGATGAGAATCCTGAATCCCAACAGACCCTAGGCTGACGCCCCGAATATGGGAGATCGCATGCCCGCAAAATCATTGCGACTGGTCGTGATCGCGGCCCTCTTCGTTTCGCAGGGAGCCTTTGCCGCGTCCGGTAAACGGCCGCAGCACACGTCCTCTACAGCGCCCGCCACCGATCCGGCCGCACCCTACAAGGCCGACCGGCCCTCTTCCTCGCGCGGAGAGACGATCCTCAACACGCCCGGCCAGACCACCGTGCTGACTCGTCAGGTCCTCGACGACAAGAACGCGACGAGCCTCAAGGACGCCATGCGCTCGACCGCCGGCGTGACGATCGGGCGTTAGGCTTCTTCGCGCTCAGGGGATCGGATAGCCCTTCCAGACCCACTCCAGCGCCGACGGCAGCGTCTGCGCGATCGTCGGACGGTCGACGTGCTTGGCGTTGCGCACGAACAGGAACTGATAATGATAGCCCTTCTCCGCCAGCACCTTGGCCGTCAGCGCGTTGGACAGGGTCCAGTCGTGCATGCCGTCGGGAATGGTGGGGTTCGGATAGAACAGGTCCTGATCACCGCCGAAAAACCAGAAGCGGATCGGCTTGGTCGGTGCGGCGACGATCAGCGGTGCGCCAGGCGGCTCAGCCGGCGTGAGCACGCCGGCCTTCGAGATGAGGTTGGGTGTGGCCGGCCCCGTCCATGCGCTGTGATATTCCCAGGCGCCGCCGCGCAGCGACGGATCATACGGCCATTGCTGGTTGACCATGGTCGGCGAGAAGGCCAGCACGCGGTGATAGAGTTCGGGATAGAACCACGCCATGGTGAAGGCCGCCACGCCGCTCGAACTCAGCCCCATGGTCGCACGCCCATCGGGATTTTTGGTCAGCCTGACGTCGGCGTTCTTTTCGACCAGCGGCAGCACTTCACGCTCGACGAACTGCGCGTAGGCACCTGACACCGCGTCATATTCCCGCCCGCGCTGGCTGCCCTGTGCGTCCTGCCCGCCATTGCCGATCTGGATCGCGATCATCGGCGGCACGCGACGCTGCGCGATCAGATTGTCGAGCGTGGTGCCGAGATCCTTGTAGGCGTTGGAGCCGCCGTCGCCGACCACGATGAACGGCGCCTCGGTGCCGTGCACATATTGCGCCGGCACATAGACGTCGATGGTACGCGACCAGATACCTGGGTGGCTGGTGGTGACGATCATGTGCGACTTATCACCAGGCGCCGTGACGGTCGTCATGATCGAGGAATTGGTGCAACCGGCGGCGTCGTCGCGGATCAGGCCGGGATTGTAGATCGTGCTCTCCTTCGACGACAGCGTGAAGGATTTTGTGGTGCCGCGCGGCACGCCCTCCTTTGCGATCGTCTCCGGCGCTGGATTGTGGGTGGGACCGATGATGAAATTGCCCTCAGCCCCCGGTGGCGGCAGCGTTCCGTCAGGCAGCTCGGTCGCGCGCGGGTAGCGGGCATTGGAGGGGTCACGCGTCGGAGGCGTCGTCTTGAAGTCGAGACCTGTCGTATCAATGAAGAACGGGGCCGCCTTGTCGGTGCTGTTGGCCCCAGGCGGCACAGCCATGTTCTGGGTGACGCAGGCCGGCTGCGAGACGGCAATCGAAGTGAAGGAGACGAGGGAAATCAGCGTCCCCGCAAGGACGGACAACGAATTGGTCATTTCAGCTCCCGGTGCCGACGAGTCTTTCTGGCTCGTCTTGACGCAAAGTATGGCGAGCTGCCTGCGCGCGGTCAAACCCCACTTGGCCGCGTTGCAGCAATTGCCGCCATGCTCAAACCGGACAGGCACCGTTATTCCGCGCATGCCACGAAATTTTGCAGACACGTGGCCGTTGCTGCCGCATCTCGCACGACGTAGCTTGCCGGCCGGCCGCGCCGCGCGACGGCCGCGCCCGGTCAAAACGACAAGAACACTCTGCAAGAACACTCTGCAAGAACACTCTGGGAGACAAACGATGAAGAAGCTCACGGCCGCGCTCTGCGCGCTGGCGTTCCTCGCAACCGGCGCGCAGGCGCAGACCGTCAAGGATTTCATTGCCGCGGTCACCAAGAAATGGACCACGCCGTTCGAGCCATTCCAGCTCATCGGCAATATCTACTATGTCGGCACCGATGGTATCGCCGTCTACGTCATCAAGACCTCGCAGGGCCTGATCCTGATGGATACGGCGCTGCCGCAGTCGACCGGCATGATTAAGGACAATATTGCGAAGCTCGGTCTCAAGGTCTCTGACATCAAGATCATTCTCAACACACACGCGCATTTCGACCACACCGGCGGCTTCGCCGAGATCAAGAAGGAGACCGGCGCTCAGCTCATCGCCGGCGAACGCGACAAGCCGCTGCTCGAAGGCGGCTACTATCCCGGCGACGAGAAGAACGAGGACCTCGCCTTCCCCGCGGTCAAGGTCGACCGCGCCGTGAAGGAAGGCGACAAGGTCACGCTCGGCGACACCACGCTGACTGCGCATTCAACCCCTGGCCACTCGCCCGGCTGTACGAGCTGGGAGATGACCGTCAAGGACGGCAGCCAGGATCGCGAGGTGCTGTTTTTCTGCAGCGGCACGGTGGCTCTCAACAGGCTGGTCGGCCAGCCGACCCATGCCGGCATTGTGGACGACTACCGCGCGACCTTCGCCAAGGTGAAGGCGATGAAGATCGACGTGCTGCTCGGGCCGCATCCGGAGGTCTATGGCATGCAGGCCAAGCGCGCGGAGATGAAGGACGGCGCACCGAACCCGTTCGTCAAACCGGGCGAACTCGCAACCTACGCAACCAGCCTGTCGGAAGATTTCGACAAGCAGCTTGCAAAGCAGACGGCGGCGCTCGAGAAGAAATAGCGACCGTCTTGCGCTATCTTCACCTCTCCTTCTCTGGGAGAGGTGAAGCTGGCATGTCGGCCCCCACCGTTGTCGGTGCGACAATACGTTGCGCCTGCGTCGCCGAGGGCGTCGAGACTCGCGCTCAGCTCGACACCCTGCGCCGGCTGGGATGCGACTTCATCCAGGGCTACTACTTCGCAAAGCCCATGCCTGCCGACGCAATCGACGATTATCTCACAAAGGAACGCCGGCGCCTCGGCGACGCCGGAGCCAAGGTCGTGGCCTGAGTCCCAGCTACTTCGCCAAGCTCGGCAGATCGAGACCCTTGTCGTGGGCGCATTCGATCGCAGTGTCGTAGCCCGCGTCGGCGTGGCGCATGACGCCGCTGGCAGGATCGTTCCAGAGCACGCGCGCGATCCGCTTCGCCGCTTCCGGCGTGCCGTCGGCGACGATCACCATGCCGGCATGCTGGGAATAGCCGATGCCGACGCCGCCGCCATGGTGCAGCGAGACCCAGGTCGCGCCGCTGGCGCAATTGAGCAGTGCGTTGAGCAAGGGCCAGTCGGACACGGCGTCCGATCCGTCCTTCATCGCCTCGGTTTCACGGTTGGGGCTCGCCACCGAGCCGCTGTCGAGATGATCGCGGCCGATCACGATGGGGGCCTTCAATTCGCCGCGCGCCACCATCTCGTTGAAGGCAAGGCCCAGGCGATCGCGATCGCCGAGGCCGACCCAGCAGATACGCGCCGGCAGGCCCTGGAACTTGATGCGCCCCTTGGCCATGTCGAGCCAATTGTGCAGATGCTTGTCGTCAGGCATCAGCTCCTTGACCTTGGCGTCGGTCTTGAAGATATCTTCAGGATCGCCCGACAGCGCGGCCCAGCGGAACGGCCCGACGCCGCGGCAGAACAAGGGACGGATATAGGCGGGAACGAAGCCCGGAAAATCAAAGGCATTCTTCAGGCCCATGTCCTGCGCCATCTGGCGGATGTTGTTGCCGTAGTCGAGCGTCGGAATGCCTTGCGCATGGAAATCCAGCATGGCCTGGACGTGCTCGACCATCGAGGTTTTCGAGGCGCGCTCCACGGTCTTGGGATCGGCGGCGCGCTTGGTCTCCCATTCGGCGAGCGTCCAGCCCTTCGGCAAATAGCCGTTGATCGGATCGTGCGCGCTGGTCTGGTCGGTGACGATGTCGGGCCTGACGCCGCGGCGGACCAGCTCGGGAAAAATCTCCGCGGCATTGCCGAGCAGGCCGACTGAGACCGCCTTCTTCGTCGTCGCCGCCTCCGCCATGATCGCAAGCGCCTCGTCGAGCGTCGCGGCCTGGCGATCGAGATAACCGGTGCGCAGCCGCATCTCGATGCGGCTCGGCTGGCATTCGACCGCCAGCATCGAAGCCCCTGCCATGGTTGCAGCCAGCGGCTGCGCGCCGCCCATGCCACCGAGACCGGCGGTGAGAATCCATTTGCCGGCGAGGCTGCCGCCATAATGGCGGCGCCCGACCTCAACGAAAGTTTCGTAAGTGCCCTGCACGATGCCCTGGCTGCCGATATAGATCCAGGAGCCGGCCGTCATCTGGCCGTACATCATCAGGCCCTTGCGATCGAGCTCGTTGAAATGATCGAGCGTCGCCCAGTGCGGCACGATGTTGGAGTTCGCGATCAGGACACGCGGCGCGTCGGCATGGGTACGGAACACGCCGACCGGCTTGCCGGACTGGACCAGCAGCGTCTCATCAGCTTCGAGCTTGCGCAAGGCCGCCGTGATCCGGTCAAAGCTCTCCCAGTCACGCGCGGCGCGGCCGATGCCGCCATAGACGACGAGCTCGCTCGGACGTTCTGCAACGTCGGGATCGAGATTGTTCATGAGCATGCGCAAGGGCGCTTCCGTCAACCAGCTCTTTGCGCTGATTTCGCTGCCGCGGGGCGCGCGGATAGTGCGGTCATTGTCCAGTCGGCGGTTCATGCGGAACACCTCGTCAAGCAAGTGTCGGAAACGGGTCAGTTGAATGCGCGGCGAGCGCCGCCGCCGGCAGCGCGTCGGCTTCGACCAGCGCTGCAGCCTTGGCGAGATCGCCGGCCATGTAGCGGTCGGCACCAAGCGCCGGCACCTGCTCGCGCAGTGCGGCGATCACGGCAACGAGTGGCGCGCTCGTCGAATGCGGCGCGCGCAGCGCGATACCTTGGGCCGCGACCAAGAGCTCGATCCCGAGGATGGCGGCAAGATTGTCGGCCATGTCCGACAGGCGTCGTGCAGCATGCGCGGCCATCGAGACGTGGTCTTCCTGGTTGGCACTGGTCGGCGTCGAGTCGATCGAGCAGGCGGCCGCGCGCTGCTTGTTCTCGGCATAAAGCGCGGCCGCCGTCACCTCGGCGATCATGAAGCCGGAATTGATACCGGGATCTGGAGTCAGGAACGGCGGCAGGCCGAAATTGAGCGCGGGATCGACCAGCGTCGCGATGCGCCGCTCGCTGATCGCGCCGATCTCCGACAGCGCCAGCGCGATGGTGTCCGCCGCAAAGGCGACCGGCTCGGCGTGAAAATTGCCGCCGGAGACGATCTCGCCGGTCTCGATCAGTACGAGCGGATTGTCGGTGACGGCATTGGCCTCGACGATCAACGTGCGCGCGGCCTGCATGATCAGGTCGAGCGCCGCGCCCGCGACCTGTGGCTGGCAGCGCAGGCAATAGGGATCCTGCACGCGCTCGTCGCCTTCGAGATGCGACAGGCGGATGTCGCTGCCGTCGAGCAGCGCCATCAAGGTTGCCGCAGCCGCGATCTGTCCGGAATGGCCGCGCAGCGCCTGGATCTCGGGGCGGAACGGCGCCGTCGAGGCCATCGCCGCATCTACCGACAGCGCGCCGGTGACGAGCGCGGCGCGAGCCAGGCGAAATGCGCGCAGCACGCCAGCGACGGCATAGGCGGTCGAGAACTGCGTGCCGTTGATCAGTGCGAGCCCTTCCTTGGGACCGAGCGTCAGTGACGTCAGGCCGACTGCGCCGAGCGCGTCGCTGCCCGATACGGTCTTGCCGTCGACGATCGCCTGTCCTTCGCCGATCATCACTGCGGTCATGTGCGCGAGCGGCGCGAGGTCACCGGAAGCGCCGACCGAACCCTGCTGCGGCACCAGCGGATAGACGCGCCGCGCCAGCATGGCCTGCAACTGCTCGATCACCTCGCGGCGCACGCCGGAGGCGCCGCGCCCGAGCGAGATGATCTTCAGCGCCATCATCAGGCGGACGATCGGCTCGGGCGTCGCCAGGCCGACGCCGCAGCAATGCGAGACGATGAGGTTGCGCTGAAGCAGCGCGGTCTGATCCGGCGGTATCCGCTTCGACGCCAGCTTCCCGAAGCCGGTGTTGATCCCGTAGACGGGCGCATCGGCCCGCGCGGCCTTCGCGACGATCTCCGCAGCGGCCTCGACACGCAGCCAGAACGACGGATCGAGCACCACGGATTCCCCCGCAAGTACGCGTACGAGATCGTCGAGGCTGACCGTCCCCGGCTTGACGACGATCGCTGCTCTCTGCTCCGTCACTGTCCCCTCCACACGCGGCGGTGCAGCGGATTGAAGCCGATGCGATAGACCAACTCGGCGGGACGCTCGATGTCCCAGATGGCGAGGTCGCACCATTTGCCGGCTTCGAGCGTGCCGGTTTCGTTCAGCACGCCGAGCGCGCGCGCGCCTTCACGGGTGACACCGGCCAGGCATTCGGCCACGTTCATCCGGAACAGCGTCGCACCCATGTTCATGGCGAGCAGGAGCGAAGTCAGCGGCGAGCTGCCCGGATTGCAGTCGGTCGCCAGCGCCATGGGAACGCCGTGCATGCGGAATGCCTCGACCGGCGGTTTTTGCGTCTCGCGGATGAAGTAGAAGGCGCCGGGCAGCAGCACGGCCACCGTTCCAGCCTTCGCCAGCGCCGCTGCACCGGCTTCGTCGGTGTACTCGAGGTGATCGGCCGACAACGCCGAGAATTTCGCGGCAAGCGCAGCGCCGCCGAGGTTCGAGAGCTGGTCGGCATGCAGCTTGACCGGCAGTCCAAGCCGCCCCGCCGTCTCGAACACCCGCTCCGTCTGCTCACAGGAAAATGCGATACCTTCCATGAAGGCATCGACGGCATCGGCGAGGCCTGCCTTTGCTATCGCCGGCAACATCTCCTCGCAGACGAGATCGATGTAGCGATCCTTGTCGCCATCGGCCTCTGGCGGCAGCGCATGCGCGCCGAGAAACGACGTGCGGATCGTAACCAGCCGCTGGCGGTCGAGGCTGCGCGCGGCGGCAAGCTGCCGCATCTCGGTCTCGATGTCCAAGCCGTAGCCGGACTTGATCTCGACGGTGGTGGCGCCCTCGCCGATCAGCGCATCGAGGCGCGGCAGCGCGTGTGCTGCGAGCTCGGCCTCGCTCGCCTTGCGTGTCGCGGCCACTGTCGAGACGATGCCGCCGCCAGCGCGCGCAATCTCCTCGTAGCTCGCGCCCTTCAGGCGCAGCTCGAATTCATGGGCGCGGTTGCCGCCATAGACCAGATGGGTGTGGCAATCGACGACGCCGGGCGTGATCCAGCGCCCTTCGCAATCGATCCGGTCGGCGGCCTCGGCATCCGCCGGAAAATCGGACCGCGCACCTGCATAGACGATACGGCCGTCGCGCACCGCAATCACGCCGTGCTCGATCTCACCGAGATTGGGACGATCGGCCCGCATCGTGGCGAGCCGGGCGTTATGCCAGATCCGGTCGAAGCGCTCTGCCATGCAACTGTCCCTTCGCGTGGGATGCTTGACTTATATGTCTAGACATATAATCGTGGGGCGGTTCTGTCCAGCCGGCATGGAAACATGACACGCCTGCATTTCGCCTCCGCGCTCCTGCCCTCGGGCTGGGCCAATGACGTGCAGGTGGTGATCACCGCCGGCGCGATCGGCGAGGTGACGCCGGACGTCGCGCCGACCGCCGGCGACGAACGCCACGGCATTGCACTTCCTGGACTTGCGAGCCTGCACAGCCACGCCTTCCAGCGCGGCATGGCGGGACTTGCAGAAATGCGCGGCGACAGTACCGACACCTTCTGGACCTGGCGCGAGACGATGTATCGCTTCGCGCTGGCGATGACGCCGGATGACGTCGCCGCCGTCGCGACGCTGCTTTATGTCGAGATGCTGGAGCAGGGTTTTACCCGCGTCGGCGAATTCCATTATCTGCATCACGATCGCGACGGCTCGCGTTACGCCGACCCCGGCGAAATGGCCGCGCGCATTGCGCAGGCCGCCGAAGCCTCGGGCATTGCGCTGACGCTGCTACCGAGTTTTTACGCGCATGGTCGCTTCGGCGGCGCCGCGCCGCATGTCGGTCAGCGCCGCTTCATCTGTACGGTCGATCAGTTCGCTGATTTGACGAGCGCCTCGCGCAAGGCGATCGCAACATTGCCCGGCGCGAATATCGGCATCGCGCCGCACAGTTTGCGCGCGGTGACGCCGGACGAGCTTGCAGCGATCATTCCGCTCGCGGACGGCGGACCGGTGCACATTCACGCCGCCGAGCAGGTGAAGGAGGTCGAGGATTGCCTGGCCTGGTCCGGACGGCGTCCGGTGCAATGGCTGCTGGAGCACGCGCCCGTCGACCGACGCTGGTGCCTCATCCACGCGACCCACATGACGGATGAAGAAGTCACCGCATTCGCCAGGACCGGCGCGGTCGCCGGCCTCTGCCCCATCACCGAGGCGAGCCTCGGCGACGGCATCTTTCCGGCGCGCGAATTTCTCGATGCCGGCGGCGCCTTCGGTGTAGGCACCGATTCCAATGTGCTCGTCGGCGCCGCCGACGAGCTGCGCCAGCTCGAATACGGTCAGCGGCTCAAGCACCGCGAGCGGAACGTGCTCTCCGCTGGCGCAGGCCGCTCGACGGGACGCGCCCTGTTCGATCATGCGCTCGCGGGTGGTGCGCGGGCACTGGCGCAGACGTCAGTCGGCCTCATGCCAGGTGCACGCGCCGACATCGTCACGCTCGACACCACGCATCCCTCGCTGGCGGGGCGCGCGCGCGACGCCGCCATCGACGGCTGGATCTTTGCCGCGGGCAGCGGTGCAATCGATTGCGTCTGGGCCGGTGGCGACAAGGTCGTCGAGGGCGGCCGGCACAGACTGCGCCAGGTCGCACGCGACCACTTCAGCGCGTCTGTGCGGAGGCTCGTGGCATGAGCCTCGCCACTGATACAGCGGAGCAGCCGTCGCTCTACAAACGGATCCGCGCCGATATCGAGAAGCGTATCCTGACCGGCGAGTGGCCACCGGGGCATCGCATTCCGTTCGAGCACGAACTGGTCGCGCGTTACGGCTGCTCGCGCATGACCGTAAACAAGGCGCTGTCGGAGCTCGCGCAAGCCGACCTGATCGAGCGGCGGCGACGTGCCGGCTCCTTCGTCCGCCGGCCGCAACATCAATCTGCCGTGCTCAAGATCGCCGACATTCGCGCCGAGATCACCGCGCTCGGCCGCGGCTACGGCTACGAGCTGATCGGCCGCAAGCTGCGCGCTGCGACCGCTGCCGACCGCGAGCGTCTTGGCGTCAAGAAGGCCGGCAAGGTGGTTGCGATCACCTGCCGGCACAGCGCCGACAACGTGCCTTTTGCGGTCGAGGACAGGCTAATCGATCTTGCGTCGGTGCCGGATGCGGCGACCGCGGATTTCTCGCGCGAGCCGCCCGGCTCGTGGCTGCTTCACCATGTTCCATGGACAGAGGCCGAGCATACGATCAGCGCCATCGTTGCGGACGATCGCACGGCGGAAGCGCTCGACATCGCCCTCGGCGCGCCCTGCCTCGTGATCGACCGCTATACCTGGCGCAGCGCGCGCACGATCACCGCTGTGAGGCTGCTCTATCCCGGTGACTCTCACCGCCTTGTCGCCCGATTCAAGGGAGGCTGAGAGAGCGATGTCGGCACAAATCGTGCAACGCTTCGGGCAACGGTCCACAGGGGCCGACAGTGATCAACAGGACGTCAATCCATCGATCGGCAAGAGGACGACAATCATGCGTAGTTCGAAACTTTTCGCGACAATCATTGCGCTCACGGCCTCCACTCCCGTGCTCGCCGACGACATCAAGGTCGGCGTCGGCATCTCCGGATGGACCGGCTTCGCACCGCTGACGCTGGCGAAGGAAGCCGGCATCTTCAAGAAGAACGGCCTCGACGTCACCATCAAGAAGATTCCGCAGAAGGACCGCCATCTCGCGATCGCCTCCGGTGACGTCCAGTGCGCGGCGACCACCGTCGAGACCTGGATCTCCTGGAACGCCAACGGCGTCGCGACCAAGCAGATCTTCCAGCTCGACAAGAGCTTTGGTGCTGATGGCATGGCCGTGCGCAACGATCTCGCCGCGATCAAGGACCTGAAGGGCAAGACGGTTGCTGCTTCCGCGCCCGGCACCTCGCCCTATTTCGCGCTGGCCTGGATGCTCAAGAAGAACGGCTTGTCGGTGAAGGACGTCACCGTCGTGAACCTCGAGCCGGCCGCTGCCGCTCAAGCCTTCGTCTCCGGCCAGAACGACGCCGCGATGACCTACGAGCCGTATCTGTCGACGGTTCGTGCCGCGCCCGACAAGGGCAAGATCATCACGACCACGCTCGACTATCCGATCGTCATGGACACGTTCGGCTGCACGCCGAAATTCCTCACCGAGAACCCCAAAGCGGCCAAGGCGCTCGCCGACAGCTATTTCGAGGCCCTCGACATGATCGCCAAGGATCAGGCCAAGGCCTACGAGATCATGGGCGCCGACGTGAAGCAGAGCGGCGAGGCGTTCGGCAACTCGGCAAAGTATCTGCGCTGGCAGGACAAGGCCGCGAACCAGAAATTCTTCGCCGGCGATTTCCTGACCTTCAACAAGGAGGCCGCCGACCTCCTGCTCGAGATCGGCATCATCAAGGCCGCGCCGAAGGTGGAGGACCTCTTCGACGCGAGCTACATCAAGTAAACCTCCTGGGAGCCGCCGGCCCCGTCTCTCGGCGGGGCCGGTAAACTTGTTCACCGCCCGGATAGACCATTGATGCGTCCCCTCGATCCCGTGACGTCAAAGCAGCGCGTGGCTTACGGCCTTGCGTTCTTCGTGGTGTTCGTTGCCCTCTGGTCCTGGGCGACCTTCGGCGGCCACGTGTCGAAAGTGTTCCTCGCCAACCCGCTCACCATGGTGCAGGAGGGCGTCGATCTGATCGCCAAACAGGGCTTCCTGTTCGATATCGGCATGACGATCTGGCGCGTCGTCGGCGGCTTCGCGCTGGCCGCAATCATCGCGGTGCCGTTCGGCGTGGTGATGGGCGCGTACAAGCCGGTCGAGGCGTTCCTCGAGCCTTTCGTTTCCTTTGCACGCTATCTGCCGGCGTCCGCATTCATCCCGCTCCTGATCCTGTGGGCCGGCATCGGCGAACTGCAAAAGCTGCTCGTCATCTTCATCGGCTCGGTGTTCCAGATCATCCTGATGATCGCGGTGACCGTCGGCACGACGCGGCGCGATCTGGTCGAGGCGGCCTATACGTTAGGGGCCAGCGACCGCGGCATCATCCGCCGCGTGCTGCTCCCCTCCTCCGCACCGGAGATCGCCGAGATCCTGCGGCTGGTGCTGGGCTGGGCCTGGACCTATGTCATCGTCGCCGAACTGATTGGCTCCTCCTCCGGCATCGGCCACATGATCACCGACAGCCAGGCGCTGCTCAACACCGGCCAGATCATCTTCGGCATCATCGTGATCGGACTGATCGGCCTCGTCTCGGACTTCCTGTTCAAGGCGTTCAACGCGTGGCTGTTTCCCTGGAGGCTCGCATGACGACCCTCAAGATCGAACAGGTCTCGCGAACCTTTCCCGCGCGCCACGGCAACGCACCGACCAGGGCGCTGGAGCCGACCGATCTTGTGATCGGCAACAACGACTTCGTCACCATCCTCGGCCCCTCCGGCTGCGGCAAGTCCACGCTGCTTCGCATCGTCGCCGGCCTCGATCGCCCGACCGGCGGACGTGTGATGCTCGACGGACGCGAGGTGACCGGCCCGGGTGCCGACCGCGGCATGGTGTTCCAGTCCTACACGCTGTTTCCCTGGCTGACCGTACGCGAGAACATCGCCTTCGGCCTGCGCGAGCGTGGCGTGTCCGAGGCGGAGCGCCACAAGATCGCCGATACCTTCATCCGCCAGGTCGGGCTGTCCGGTTTCGAGAACCATTGGCCGAAACAGCTCTCCGGCGGCATGCAGCAGCGCACCGCAATCGCCCGTGCGCTCGCCAACGATCCGAAGATCCTGCTGCTCGACGAGCCCTTCGGCGCGCTCGACAACCAGACCCGCGCCTTGATGCAGGAAATGCTGCTCGGGATCTGGGAGCGCGACCAGAAGACTGTGCTGTTCGTGACCCACGACATCGAGGAAGCGATCTTCCTCGGCAGCCGCGTCATCGTCATGAGCGCACGCCCCGGCCGCATCAAGGCCGAGATCAATGTGGACCTGCCGCATCCGCGCTCCTACAAGATCAAGACCACGCCCGAATTCGTCCAGCTGAAGGAACGGCTGGTCGAGGAGATCCGTACCGAGGCGCTGAAGGTTGCCGAACATGCCTGACACGTTTTCGCGCGCAAACGGCGAACGGGTTCTCGCCGACCTCAATGCGCTCCGCGCCATCGGAGCCTACAAGACCGGGGTGCACAAGCCGACCTTCTCCGAGCCGCACAGGCTTTCGCTGGACTGGCTGGTGCAGAAGCTGCCCGACGCGGGCCTCACCGCCGCCATTGACGGCATCGGCAATGTCTTCGGCAGCAGCGCAAAGCGCGGACCCAAGCTGCTGGCGGGATCGCACCTGGAAAGCCAGAACTACGCCGGCTGGCTCGATGGCCCGCTCGGTGTCGTCTACGCGCTCGAAGCGGCCCGCGTGCTCAATGCCGATCCCTCGGTCAGCGGCGTGGTCGAAGTTGCCGCCTGGTGTGACGAGGAAGGACACTTCGGGCACTTCCTCGGTTCGCGCTCCTATGTCGGGCAAGTGACCGAGGCCGATATTGACGCGGCTCGCAACCGCACCAGTGGCCGCACCATGCGGGACGCGCTCGCCGACATGGGGTTCGCTGGACGATCGCGCGCTACCGCAGAGCCGGGTCGGCACGTCGGATATCTGGAAGCGCATATCGAACAGGGCGACACGCTCGAAAGCGGACGCCTTGCGGTCGGCGTCGTGACCTCCATCGTCGGCATCTGGCAATACCAGATCAATTTTGTCGGCGAGCAGAATCACGCCGGCACCACCCGCATGGCAGCGCGGAAGGATGCGGGCCTCGCGCTCGCAAAATTCTGCGTGGCGATCGACGGGCGTTTTCCTGCCGCGTGCGGTCCACGCACGGTCTGGACCACCGGCCGCATCACACTCGATCCCGGCGCGCCCAGCATCATTCCGGGCGGAGCCGAGATGCTGCTCCAGATCCGCGACGATGATCCTACCGTCATCGCGCGGCTGGAGCAGCTGCTGCGGAGCATGGCGGATGAGGCCAGCGCGAACGGCCCCTGCACCGTCACCGTGAAAAAGCTGCGCACCGGTGCGCCCGCCATGATGAACCCCGGCATTCAGGACGCGATCGAAGCGGCGAGCAAGGCGCTGGCGGACGGACGGTCCGTCCGCATGCCCAGCGGCGCCGGCCACGACGCGCAGATGCTTGCGACCGTCATGCCCGCAGGCATGTTGTTCGTACCGTCGATCGGCGGCATCAGCCATCACTGGACCGAGAACACCGCCGACGCCGACCTCGTCACCGGCGCGCAGGTGTTCGTCGACGCGTGCCGGAGGATACTCGGCGGTTAGAACGACGTGCCGCCGCCGAACCTCATGGTGATCGCTCAGTCTCTTCGGTGTCCCGGACAAGCTGCAACGCTATTGAGCGTTGCTGCGCAGAGCCGGGATCCAGAAGGCAACACGGCGCAATGCGGCAACATGGGCCCCGGCTCAGCAGCGCACCGCTCTGCTGGACGATGCTTCGCATCGCCAGGGAAGCGCTGCGCTGCGTCCGGGGCACGAGAGTTTGGCGCTCGCTCTCTCAAACCGTCATTGCGAGCGAAGCGAAGCAATCCAGAATCCCTCCGCGGAGGGATTCTGGATTGCTTCGTCGCAAGGGCTCCTCGCAATGACAGAGCAAGGGGCGGCATCGCCTTCCTCCAATGCACCTTTCAACTCGCAGACACGCCTTCGCATTCTCGCGGCTGATTTCGCCCGAGCTTTGCTTGGTCGCTTCACCCTCTTGTCCAAGAGGGTGCAGGGAAGGCCGGGTGCCGGCTGGCACCCGCGGTCCGCTGCGCGAAGATGTAGCGCAAAAGAACCGCACAGCAGCATACAGGTGTAGCCAATCACTCGGCCTTCCCTGCGCAGTGGCTTTACGGCTTATGCCGTGCTCTCCCGGGAGCCGAGTTCGTTTTGGCCTCCCTCACCTTCGCGAAAGTCACGGACATCGCGCCGGTTGACGCGAATGCCGCATCCGCAAAGGCTTGACCGTAGCAACGACGACCAGGACCACACGGTTTTGCCGTACGCACGGCTCGCTTGTCGCTACCGGTTTCGACGACGTTGTGCACGTTGCCGCCGACCTGATGACGAGCCGAACCTGACAGCGCCGCTCGTCGGCACGAAGTTCTGGGCTCACGGAGAGCAATCCGCCCTGCCCGCACTTTCGCGCCCGACGCTGTCGCGTCCACCGCAAGCCCGGCTCTACGACCATCACGACACATGGCCGCCCCTCAAGGGTGAGCCGGGATGGGCGATACATACGCCAATTCCGAATTTCGGTAAAGTGGAATATTTTCGCGCTGGCGGATTGACAGGGGAGCGACACAGGGCACAAAGCCTTGCGCGTCCACTTGCAGCTGGCGATGGCTGCCTGCGACAATTCGGGCACGCTGCGGACATAAAGGCGCGGCAATCGCAGGGCTTGTCGATTCACCCCCGCCCCGCTTCCCCCGGAGTTCCCATGCCTTCTGCCGACACGCCGGCGACACGCCTTGCGACCAGGCTTGCCTTCCTCGTCGCGGGCTTCGGCATCGCGTGCTGGGCACCGCTGGTACCGTTCGCGAAGGCGCGGCTCGCCGTCGATGACGGCATCCTCGGACTGCTCCTGCTCAGCCTCGGCATCGGCTCGGTCGTCGCGATGCTCCTGACCGGCATCATGAGCGCACGCCATGGCAGCAAGCCGATCATCATTGCGGGCGGGCTCGGTCTCGCTTTCGTCCTGTCCCTGCTGGCAATCGCGAGCGCGCCCGCGACGCTGGCGCTGGCACTGTTCGCATTCGGCGCCGCGCTCGGCTCCATCGACGTCGCCATGAACATCCACGCGGTGGAGGTGGAACGCGCCGCGGGACGCCCGCTGATGTCCGGCTTCCACGCGCTGTTCAGCATCGGCGGCTTTGCCGGGGCCGCGCTGATGACCGCGCTGCTCTCGCTGCGACTCGGTGCGCTCGCTTGCACGCTGATCTGCTCCGTCCTGATGCTGATCGCAATGCTGGCGACCTGGCCGCGCCTGCTTCGCTCCGTGCAGGTGCAGGAGGGGCCTCTGTTCGTGCTGCCGCATGGCTCCGTGCTCCTGCTCGCGCTGCTTTGCGCCATCACCTTCCTCGTCGAAGGCGCGATGCTCGATTGGGGCGCGCTACTCGTCATCGGCGCGGGCCTCGTCTCCGAAGCGCAAGGCGGGATCGGCTACATCGTGTTCTCGATCGCAATGACGATGGGGCGGCTCGGCGGCGACGCCGTCGTCGCGCGCATCGGAGACCGCACGACATTGGTCTGGGGCAGCCTCATTGCGATCGCGGGCTTCGCGGTCCTGCTCACGGCTCCCGTAGCAGTGGTCGGCGTCGGCGGCTTCCTGCTGATCGGCCTCGGCGCATCAAACCTCGTGCCGGTGCTGTTCCGCCGGGCGGCGAGGCAGAAGGTGATGCCCACGGGGCTCGCCGTCGCGGCGATCACGACCGCCGGCTACGCCGGCGTCCTCGTCGGTCCCGCCGGTGTCGGGTTCGTCGCACGTCTTGGCGGATTGCCGATGGCGTTCTGGCTCCTGGCTGCGCTGATGGGCCTCGTCACACTGTCGGCGCGCATTGTTACGCGCGCAGATGGCTGAGCGGCCTCACAAATTGCTCAGCCCGATCGATTTGATCACGGGCGCCAGGCTTGCGGATGTGGCCTCGACGATGCGCTGGAATTTATCGGGGCTTGAATCGTTGTCCGGCTCCATGCCCTGGGCGCGATAGCTCGCCAGAAGCGCCGGATCGGACATGGCCAGCCGCGTGGCCTGCGCGATCCGGTCGATGATGGCATCGTCGGTGTGCTTGGGTGCAAAAATGCCGAACCATCCCTCATAGCGAAGATCCGGCATGCCGGATTCGGCGGCAGTCGGAATCTCCGGTGCACCGCTCAGCCGCCTTTCGGTGGTGACCGCCAGCAGCCTGACCTTCCCGGCCTCGCTCAGCTCCTTCAATTGGACGGACATCACGCCAATGATGAGCGAGATCTGGCCGCTGACGAGGTCGTTGGCCGCCTGCGACATCCCCCGATAGGGCACGTGGACGATATCCAATGCGCCCGCCTGCTGCTTGAAGGATTCGCCGACCAGATGGTTTCCGGTGGCGATGCCGGGCGTCCCGTAGGACAGCTTTCCCGGATTGGCCTTTGCGTAGGCGATTAACTCGCGCAGATTTGCGGCAGGCAACGACGGATGGACGGCGAAGACCAGCGCAGTGCTGATTAGACGGTAGATGGCGCGGAAATCGTCAACGGAATAGCCGGGATTTGCCGAGGTCAGGGGAATGATGACCTGCGTGCTGCCGTTGCCGAGCAGCAGCGAGTAGCCGTCGGGCTCCTCGCGCGCAACCGCGGCAGTCCCGATCGCGCCGCCGGCACCGCCGATATAGTCGACGAAGGTCGGCCCGAGCAGCGATGACATCTTGTCGACCCAGGGACGCCCGATCTGGTCCCCCGCTCCGCCGGCCCCGTACGGATGCACGAGACGAATGGGACGAGACGGGTAGTCGGCGGCTTGTCCGCTGCGGGGAAGCGCGGCGAGCGCCGCTGCGCCCGACAACGCGCGCACGAATTGTCGCCGCGTGAAAGAGGCCATGCTGGAAATTCCGGAAGTCGGCAGTCAATGTGGTGGCGGGACCGGCTCCCGAACAATGCCATCGCAGCAATCCGCCATCACAGTCAATGCTCCATCCGGACGAGCCCTGGCGTCATCGCATTGTCACGTCGGCCTAACTCTTTACGCTGCAAGCGTTATTTCCGCGGCCTAGCCCACCCAAGCCGTCCGCGCAGGGCTGCCAGCCCTGCCCACTGCTTTCCGCCAGTTTACTGTACGCCTCGTTCTGATAGACGAGAAAGTAATACCTTTTGACTCCCTTCGAGGGGGCGATGGCGCGTGCCAGATCGTAACGAAGACTCGGCCATTTCCTTTGGGCCATTTCGACTGTTTCCGAAGTCCCGGCTCTTGGAGAAGGAGGGCTCGCCGCTTCATGTCGGCGGCCGCGCGCTCGACATTCTGATCTTCCTTGCCGGACGCCCAGGTGAAGTCGTCGACAAGAGAGAGCTGGTCAAGCGCATTTGGGCTGACGTCAATGTCGACGAGGGCAGCCTGCGCTTCCATATCGCGGCGCTGCGCAAGGCGCTCGGCGACACCGGCAAGTCGGCCCGTTATGTCGTCAATGTGCCCGGCCGTGGCTATTGCTTTGTCGCCTCGTTCGCTCAACCAGCCCCGCCGGCCGCCCCTCCCCCGGCCGAAATCGCTGCTCCCCGCTCTCTGCCTGCTCAGCTTACCAAGATGGTCGGCCGGGAAGACGTCATCGAGAAAATCTCGAACGGACTTTCGCTCTATCGCTTCATGACCGTGGTCGGTCCGGGCGGCATCGGCAAGACCGCGGTCGCCGTCACCGTCGGGCATCGCCGCTCCCAGGATTTCGGCGGACGTGTCTTCTTTGTCGATTTCGGCCCGCTGAGGGATGCCAGCCACATCGCTACCACCATTGCTTCGGCGCTCGGACTGACCATCAGTGCGGAGGATCCGACGCCGGCGCTGCTGACATTTCTGAAGACCAGCCCGGCCCTGCTGATCTTCGACAGTTGCGAACATGTGCTGGATAATCTGGCGCCGCTGGTCGAGCGCATCGTTCGCGAGGCGCCGCCGCTTCGTGTTCTCGCAACCAGCCGCGAATCGTTCCGGAGCGAAGGCGAGCGGATTTTCCGGCTATTCCCGCTGGATTGTCCGCCCGAGCGCGAAGGGCTTGCTGTCGCCGAGGTGCTTGCCTATCCCGCCGCTCAACTCTTCGTGGAGCGTATCGCGCAGAGTTCGGGTCCGTTCCAGCTCAGCGCAGAAGAGGCGCCCCTCGTCGCAAACATCTGCCGGCGTCTCGACGGCATCGCGCTGGCGATCGAGCTCGCGGCGGGCCGCGTCAATGCTTACGGCATCGCCGGCACGGCATCCCTGCTCGACAGCCGCTTTTCGCTGCAATGGCGCGGGCGGCGCACCGCCGTGCCGCGGCACCAGACCCTCGCCGCGGCTCTCGACTGGAGCTACGATCTTCTGCCCGCTGCGGAGAGCGCTACGCTACGACGCCTGTCGGTCTTCGCTGGACCTTTCGCGCCGGAGGCGGCTGCCGCCGTCGCGTCCGGTGACGGCGTCACCGCATCGGAGACTCTCGAAGCGATCGACAGCCTGGTGACCAAGTCGCTGATCTCGCCGTCCGGCTCGCGGACGCTGCGTTATCGCCTGCTCGACACCACGCGCACCTATGCGCACGGAAAACTCAACGAGCTCGGCGAAACCAGGCAGTTCGCGCGCCGCCACGCCGAACATTTTCGCGATTTCTTCGGGCGCGCGGAGGCCGACAATTCGACGCCGCTGCCCGAATGGCTGAGCATCTATGGCGCGGAGCTGGATAATGTGCGCGCGGCGTTGGATTGGGCCTTCGGGCCCGACGGCGAGGCGACACTCGGTATCGCGCTGACGGCGGCCGCGGTCACGCTGTGGGTGCGTCTTTCGTTGTTCGCCGAATGCCGTGAGCGCAGCAGAACGGCGCTCGCAGCGCTCGGAGACACCGCCGAGGACAACCGCATCCGCATGCAGCTCCTGTCGGCGCTCGGCTGGTCGCTGATGTATGGCGAGGGCCGCGCGCGCGAGGCGCGGCCGATCCTCGAGACGACCCTCGAGCTGGCCGACAGGCTCGACGACAAGGATTTCCGGCTGCGCGCGCTCTGGGGCTTGTGCATCGACCAGTTCAACAACGGACAGTTCGGCAACGCCCGTACGCTCGCCGATCGCTTTGCGAACGCAGCGGCGAACTCGCCCGACAGGACCGATGTCATGCTGGGCGATCGGCTGACGGCCGTCGCGCTGCACTATCTCGGGGACCAGAACGAGGCACGGCTGCGCATCGACCGGGTCAATGCATCGCTGCATGTGCTGGCGGAGAAGCCGAAAATCTTCCCGCTCGACCTCAGGATATCCACGCAATATTTTCGGGCCCGCATTCTGTGGCTTCAGGGCCTGGCCGATCAGGCCCAGGCTCTCACCGCCAGAAACATCGAGGAAGGCCGCGCCAACGGCCACGCGCTGACCTTCTGTAGCGTGCTGGGACAGGCCGCCTGCCCGATCACGTACTGGGCTGGCGATTTCGACGCCGCGGAGCGTCACGGCACTGAGCTGCTCGAACATACGGATCGCCACGCGATCCGGCTGTGGGGGCTGTGGGCGCGTGCCTTCAACGCCGCGGTTATCGTCAAGCGAGGCGACGTCGCGACGGGACTGCCGATGTTGAGTGAAGAGCTCAATCGCGCCGGCGATGCGCGCTTCCTGCCACGGTTTCTTCCCCTGCTCGGCGAGCTCGCCGCATGCTTTTTGGAGGCCGACCAGGTCGATCGCGGCCTCGACGTGATCGAGGATGTCCTGACCCGCTGCAACAACCGGCAGGAACTCTGGTATCTGCCGGAGCTGACCCGTATCAAGGGTGAATTGATGCTCAGGAGCCCGCGGCACGCAGGGGACGCCGAGGCCCATTTTCGCGAGGCCATGGGCATTGCCGTCCAGCAAGGCGCGCGCTTCTGGGAGCTGCGATGCGCGATCAGCCTCGCGCGAACTATGGTCGGGGCCGGCCAGAGCGCGAACGCTCTGGCCGTTCTCGACAATGTCGGCGGGGCCTTTGCCGAGGGCTCAGACTTCGCCGATATGCGCATCGCGCGCGACCTGATCGCGCAATTGCGAACCTGACCGTACGCGCTGACTGCGCTACGACGGGCTCAGCCTCCCGCAGCCGTCGCGCGCCGCGGCAGCTTCCAGTCGGGCCGGATGAAATGGCAGGTGTAGCCGTCAGGGTAACGTTCGAGATAATCCTGATGCTCCGGCTCGGCTTCCCAGAACTCTCCGGCCGGCGCGACCTCCGTCACCACCTTGCCGGGCCACAAGCCGGACGCCTCGACGTCAGCAATCGCGTCTTCGGCGGTCCGCTTCTGTTCGTCGCTCGTATAAAAGATCGCCGAGCGGTAGCTCGTGCCCAAATCGTTGCCCTGACGGTTGAGCGTGGTCGGATCGTGGATCTGGAAGAAGAACTCCAGCATGGTCCTGAAGCTGGTCTTGGCGGGATCGAAGACGATCTCGATCGCTTCGGCATGGCCTTCATGATTGCGGTAGGTGGCATTCTTCACCGCGCCGCCGGTGTAGCCGACGCGAGTTGAGATCACGCCGGGCTGCCTGCGGATCAGATCCTGCATGCCCCAGAAGCAACCTCCGGCCAAAACTGCGCGTTCCGTTGTCATATCTCCGCTCCCAATTGATCCGTCTGTCCGTTCTGCATCCGTCGCATCCTATGCTTTTGGCGGCCCAGCCGAAAGCCGGGCATTTGTCCATCCGGTTCCTCTCGCGGAGGCCAAAGCTTCGACGAGCTCCGCTTCCCAACCAGAACCAGATGGACATAAATTGAGCGCGCCCTACGTCAGTTTGGCGTCGAGCGTGATCTCGGCGTTGAGCACCTTCGATACCGGACAGTTCTTCTCGGCCTCTCCGGCGATGCGGGCAAAGTCCGCCTCGTTGAGGTTCGGCACTTTTGCGCGCAGCGTCAGGGCCGACTTGCCGATCTTGAAGCCCTTGCCTTCGGGCTCGAGCGTGACCGCGGCTTCTGTCGAGAGTTCGTCCGGCGTGAAGCCGGCGAGCTGCAGGCCGAAGGCCAGAGCCATGGTGAAACAGCCGGCATGGGCTGCCGCGATCAATTCCTCGGGATTGGTGCCCTTCTCGCTCTCGAAGCGGGTCTTGAACGAATAGGGCGTCTCGGCGAGCACGCCGGATTCGCTCGATAGCTGACCAGTGCCATCGCGGCCGGTGCCCTTCCAAACTGCTTTTGCCTTGCGGATCATGTCATCTCTCCTTGCTTGGTTTGGCTCCGGCGCTCCGCACCGGAGGAAGGCGACATTGGCATTACCGCCTGTCGCCTCTCCAACCGGTCGAGCGCCGCAGCGGTTCCGTCACAGCCCCGTTCCGATGGAATCGGAACGGGGCTCTGGATTATTGTTTTGGCACGTTTTCTTGACGCGAACCGGTATCCACTTCGCTCGAAAACGCTTTAGCTGCCGATCTGTCCGACGTGGAAGCCCAGCCTATTCTCGACGTCACCGGCGCGGTGGAAGCCGCGCGACATCAGCGCCTTGATGCGGGTCTGGCTTGCGGGGCGGCCGAGCGAAGCCAGGAACGCGTCCCATTCCGGCTTGATCTCGACATCCGGCGGCAGGCTCGCGACGTCGACGAGACGCTTGGTCTCGGCAATGGCCTCCTTGTCAAAGGACGCGATGCGCATAGCCAGCGCTTCGACGAAGCCGTCGAGCTCGGCATCCGGCAACGACCGGTTCACATAGCCGTAACGTTCGGCGAGATCGCCGTGGATGTCGTCGGCGCCCAGCAGGACTTCGAGCGCGCGGCCACGGCCCATCAGGCGCGGCAGCCGCGCCATCGGCCCGCCGCCAGGCACGAGGCCCGCGCCAACTTCCCATTGCGACAAGATCGCCTTCTGGCGGCTGGCAAAGCGCATGTCGCTCGCGAGCGCCAGCTCGCTGCCGACGCCGGTCGCGCGGCCCCTGATCGAGGCGATCGAGACCACCGGCGCGCGGCTGAGACGCACCAGCATATCAGGCAGTGCCTCGAGGCCGGTCGGCCCGGGCGGGATATTCAAGGAATCCTCCAGCGGCGCGAGGAAGTCGTAATGCGTGATGAAGAAGCCTTCGACGGCGCTGTCGAACACCACGACCTTCACGTCGGGATCGGTCTCGATCTCAGTGATGATGTCGCCCAGCCGCGGGAGCTGCTTCGGGCCGAAAATATTCACAGGCGGCATGTCGAAGGTGACGCGCCAGTACGACGGCAAGCGGCGCTCCAGGCGGATCTCGTCGGTCGTGAAATTTCGTTCGGGACGATTCATGATTGTGATTCCTGATGTTGCGGCAAGCAGGGACGCGCGGAATGCGCGTCCCTGCTTGTTTCAGATCGACTGACGTAGCGGGCGGAACGCGGTGCGCATTTCTGCAGAGAACAGCACGGGCTGCTCCCAGGCCGCGAAGTGGCCGCCCTTGTCGAGGCGGTTGTAGTGCATCAGCTTCGGATAGGCCTTTTCCGTCCAGCTGCGCGGCGCGGCGTAGATCTCGTCCGGGAAGACGCTGACGGCGACCGGGATCTTCACATGCTTCGGCTCGAAGAACACCAGCTTGTTCTCCCAGTACAGTCGCGCCGACGAGACCGCGGTGTTGGTGAGCCAGTAGAGCGTGATGTTGTCGATCACGTCGTCTCGCGACAGCCCTTCCGTCTTGCCGTCGAACACTCGCGCGATCATCGCAGTGCTGCGCGCATCGTGATCGAGCATCCAGGATGCGAGACCTGCCGGCGAATCCACCAGGCCATAGAGCGTCTGGGGCCGGTTCGCCATCTCGATCGCATAGCCGAGACCGTGCTTGTAGAAATCGTCGAGCTGATCGTAAGCATAGCGCTCGTCGGCCGAGAGGTTGGACGGCCGCGATCCGCCGGGCTGAAGCGCTTTGGCGATCTCGTCAGGAACCGTCGCGGGCATGTTCGTGTGAATACCAAGCAACTCCGGCGGCGCGATCACCGCCATCTGCTCTGTGATCGCGTTGCCCCAATCGCCGCCCTGGGCCACGTAGCGGGTGTAGCCAAGGCGCTTCATCAGCACGATCCAGGCGCGCGCGACGCGCTGCGGGTCCCAGCCCAGTTCCGTCGGCTTGCCGGAGAAACCGTGCCCGGGCAGCGAAGGGCTCACCAAATCGAAGGCGTCCGCCGCCTTCGCGCCATGTGCGGTCGGATCGGTGAGCGGGCCGACGATCTTCATCTGCTCGATGATCGAGCCCGGCCAGCCATGCGTGACGATCATCGGCAGCGCATTTTCGTGGCGGGAGCGCACGTGAATGAAGTGGATGTCGACGCCGTCGATCTCGATGACGAATTGCGGCAAGGCGTTCAGCCGCGCTTCCATCTTGCGCCAGTCGTAACCGTCCTGCCAGTAGCGCACGAGCTGCTGCACCGTCGTCAGCTGCACGCCCTGCGACTGGTCGGCGACGATCTCGCGGTCGGGCCAGCGCGTTGCGGCGAGGCGACGACGGAGGTCCAGCAGATCCTCCTCGGGCACGTTGACCTGGAACGGACGGATGGCGCCGCTTGCAGCGGCCTTCGCCGGATGCAGCGGCAGCAAGCTCGATACGCTTGCGGCAACAGCGGTCATCGCGGCCTGCGTCAGCAGTTGACGGCGGTCGGGATTGAGAATGTCGGTGCGTGCTTGGTTAGTCATATTGGATCTCCCTTGCTGTGATCGGTGACGCTGACCGAATTCAAATCGATGCGTCGGTTCGTTGTCCACACAGTGACCCAAGCATCGGCCATTTGCTCGTTATGGATTGTTAGAGAGCGTTAGCCGTTGCGAGTCCGCGCGATGCAAGGCGGGCGAAGACGACGATACGCGCAAGACCAATGCGACACAGCGCGCGACGACCAGGTCATCGCGCGCCGTGTCGGCCAAGCCAGGAGCTACGTTCGCTGCAACTCAGGACGGGAGCGGCTCGCCCGCCTGTTCGCGGACGACATAGTCGGCGTACCAATCGGCCCAGTTCGTGTCCTGCCCGCCGGTCCGCTTTTCGTGCTCGCCATGGGCCGCCGCCGCGCGGCGCAGTGCCGCGGCCAGCGCAGCCTGCGAAGCGAATGTTGTGCCGTCGCCCGCGATGCGTCCGGGCAGGCGCGTGGTGATCTCCTGAAACAGCCAGCCATTGCCGTCGGGATCGCTGAACGCGGCAAATGAGCTGTAGCTGCCGCGCTTCGGGTCAGCACCGTTGACCCGAACGCTGCCGGACAAATATGGCTCGTCGTGGCCGGCGTGAATATCGCCGGCACCGTGGAATGGAGCACTGACCTCGATGCCGCGGTCGAGCAGATCCTGTCGGGCCGCCTCCAGATCGGAGACGATCAGGTACAGGCCCCGCACCGAGCCGGGCGCCGCCGCCGTCACGTTCCTGCCGAAGATCACCGAGCAGGCCGAGCCCGGCGGCGTGAACTGGATCACGCGCCAGTCATCGCTGGAGGCAAAATCGGCGTCCAGTCGCCAGCCGAGACGCGTGTAGAACGCCTTGGCGCGGTCGACATCCGACACGGGGACCACGACCACCTCGAGCCTCATATCAACGCCGCGAGATTCAGAACCCTTGGCCGCGGCGTCGCGTTCGATTTCCCTAGTAGCCATGTTCGAACTCCCTGAGTTGAATTTAAAACGAGCTTCAAGCGGCGATCGGCATCACGATGGTCACGCGTGTGCCGCCCTCTCCGGCCTCGCCGTGCAGGCGGGCGCGGATGCTGCGTGCGAGTCCTTCGAGAATCCGGCTGCCGGTGCCCTGAAGCGGCCCGGTCGCGCCGATTCCATTATCGGCCACCGTGCAGAACCAGGCGCCGTCGCGAACGACCATGTCGATGCGGATCATTGCATCCTTCTTGTTGGTGAAGGCATGCTTTGCCGCATTCGTCACCAGCTCCGTCAGCATCAGCGCGAGCCTATGACATTGCGATGCGGGCAGCGTGCCGCTTGCGATGGCAGCCTCGCAGCGGATGCCCGCCGGCTCCAGCACGGCCTCGGAAATCGCTGCGCACAGGTTTTCGAAGAAGGCCTCGACCGGGATCGCCGTATGCCCGCCATTGTCGGACAAGAGTTGATAGAGCCTGCCGAAGGCGACGATGCGCCGCTCGAGCCGGTCCGCGGCAAGCGACACGTCCCGGGTGCCTGCCCGCGTGAAATCGCGGCGAACTGACGCACCCAGCAGTGTCAGCGTGTTCTTCATCCGATGGTGGGATTCCCGCAGCACCAGTTCCCAGTCACGCGACTGATCCTCAAGACTGGCGACAAATTGAGATTGAACGACATGGTCGTTCGGCCGAGCACCGATAGCGGACATCATAGCCTCCCCGTTGCAAATAGCGCGTAACTCGGAGGCCATACTGGATGCAGTTCGCGCGCTTTGCCCGTTAGACGTTGCAAGTTTTTGTTATGATCGGCGGTACGACGGTCGGACTCCGAACTGTCAGTTCGGCGGCCAAGCACGCTGCCGAATTGTCCCGATCACTTCGCAAATGCTGCGTTTGAGCAAAATTTGCTACGGATTGTCGCGCAACCGGCCAATTGCAGCCGCCACCCGATTTCGCCACTTTCGACCAGTTTACTCAGGGTTCCGTTCTGGTAGATCAAAGTGCGGATGTCAGCCCTTTCACTGGAAATCATTGGCCCGTGCCGGACACTAACGACCAGGATTCGGCCATTGCTTTCGGTCCATTCCGGCTGTTCGCAAAGTCGCGGCTGCTCGAGAAGGACGGCACCCCGATTCACCTCGGCGGCCGTGCGCTCGACATCCTGGTTTTTCTCGCCGAGCGCGCCGGCGAGGTGGTGGACAAGCGGGAGTTGATCAAGCGCATCTGGGCCGACGTGAACGTCGATGAAGGCAGCCTGCGCTTCCACATCACGACGCTGCGCAAGGCGTTGGGCGATGCCGGCGAAGGCGCCCGCTACGTCGTCAACGTCCCCGGACGCGGTTATTGTTTCGCGGCCCCGCTGCTCCGGGCTGCCCCGTTGGAGAGCCGGATCAGCCTGCCCGCGGCTTCACCTCGCTCACTGCCCTCGCCGCTCGCGAAAATGATCGGGCGGAACGATGCGGTCGAGAGAATTTCCGCCGAGCTGGCGCAGCATCGTTTCGTCACCATCGTCGGCCCAGGCGGGATCGGCAAGACCTCGGTCGCACTGGCCGTCGCGCATGGCGAGCTCCCGGCGTTCGACAGCCAGGTGTGTTTCGTCGATTTCGGCGCACTGACGGAGGCCCGGCTCGTTCCCGGAACGATTGCGGCCGCACTGGGCCTGACCGTCAATTCCGACGACCCGAGGCCCGGGCTGCTGACGTTCCTGCGCAGCCGGCGGATGCTGCTGGTCTTCGACAGCTGCGAGCACATCCTCGACGACCTCGCCCCCCTGGCCGAGCGCATCGTGCGGGAAGCGCCCGAGCTGCATATTCTCGCCACCAGCCGCGAATCCTTCCGCACTGAAGGTGAGCGGGTCCATCGGCTGTTTCCGCTGGATTGCCCGCCACAGCGCGACGGACTCGGTATCGCCGATATCCTTGCCTATCCTGCAAGCCAGCTCTTCGTGGAGCGCATCGCCGAGAGCATGGGCGATTTCGAGCTCAGCGAGGAAGATGCGCCGCTCGTTGCCGATATCTGCCGGCGGCTGGACGGCATTGCGCTCGCGATCGAGCTCGCGGCCGGGCGTGTGAACGCCTATGGCATTGCCGGAACAGCCTCGCTGCTGGACAGCCGCTTCTCGCTGCTGTGGCGCGGGCGGCGCACCGCTGTCCCGCGGCACCAGACCCTGAGCGCAGCGCTCGCCTGGAGCTACGATTTGTTGCCGGCAGCCGAAAGCGCAACGCTGCGTGGATTGTCGGTGTTCGTCGGGCCGTTCACCCTGGAAGCCGCGCTTGCGGTCGCCTCCTGTCAGGGCATCGGCGAGCCGGAAGCCGTCGAGGCGGTCTCGAATCTGCTCTCCAAATCGCTGATCGCTACCTCGCCTGCGGAGCGGCGGCTGCGCTATCGCCTGCTGGACACGACGCGCGCCTTCGTCGCGGACAAGCTTGTCGAGAACGGGGAAGCTGGCGGCGCCGCGCGCGGCCACGCCGAATATTACCGCGACTTCCTGCGCGACATTGCGCTCAAATCCACGGGCATGCAGACGGCGGGCGGCTTCCTTCCCTATGCGGACCACCTGCCCAATGTCCGGGCGGCACTGACCTGGAGTTTTTCCGAGGGCGGAGACCGAACGATCGGCGTGGATCTGGCAGCGTCGGCGGCCCAGTTCTTCCTCGAACTGACATTGCTGACGGAGTGCTATCGCTGGACGCAGCAGGCACTTGTCCCTCTCGATACGAATTCGATCGACAGCCGCCATGAAATGACGTTGCAGGCCGCGCTCGGCGTCTCCGCGATGTTCACGCAGGGCAACACCGAAACGGTCCGGTCGGCATTCACGCGCAGTCTCCAGCTTGCCCGGGAGCTCGAGGATTTGCATTGGCAGCTCTGGCTGCTGCGGGGATTGCACATCTACCTGACCAGGGTCGGAGATTTTCACGGCGCGCTCGGGACCGGCGAACAGAGCGAAAGCGTCGCGCGGAAGCTGAACGATTCCGCCAGCACGCTGAACGTCGAATGGATGCTGGGCGTCGCACATCATTTGATCGGCAATCAGGACAAGGCGGTGCAGTTCTGCGAGAGCGCGATGGTGCACAATCCCGGCTCGCAGCGGCTGAATATCGGGCATCTCGGCTATGACGACCGCATTGTCGCACTGGTGGCGCTGGCGCGCGGGCTTTGGCTCACAGGCCGGCCCGATCGTGCGATCGAGGCGGCCAGATACACCGTTCGCGAGGCCGAGTTGCTCGAACAGCCGCTCACTCTCGGTATTTCCCTGATCTGGACGATCTACGTGTTCCTCTGGGTCGGCGACTGGGCCAATGCCGAAATCCTGATCGAGCGGCTGATCGAGCATTCCGCGCGGCACTTCCTCGGCCCCTATCACGCGGTCGGCATCGGCCAGAAGGGTGAGCTGCTGCTTCGCCGCGGCGACGTTGCGGGCGGCATCGAGCACCTTCGCCGCAGCCAGGCCACGCTGTACGCGACGCGACACCGGATCATGACGACGGTGTTTGCGACGGCGCTCGCCGAGGGCCTCGCCTCCCAGAAACAGGCCGGCGAAGCGTTGCAGACGATCAACGAGGCCATCGCCCAGATCCCCGATCACGGCGAATCCTTCGATATGCCGGAGATGCTCAGGATCAAGGGCGACATCCTTGCGCGGTCGGGTAACGCTGCGGAGGCCGAGAGCTATCTGGACAAATCGCTCGATCTGGCGCGGCGGCAAGGCGCGGTCGGCTGGGAGCTCCGCGGAGCGATCAGCCTCGGCCGCCTCTGGGAAGGGGCCGGCAAGGCCGTCGACGCACGCGCCCTGCTCACCCCCCTCGTCGCGCGGTACCAGGAGGGCCTCCAGAGCCGCGATCTGGTCGCCGCAAGGGAGCTCCTGGACGGCCTGAATTGAGAGTATCTTCAACGGGATACCGCAAGAATATCCGCTCGCAACTCCTAACAACTTCTAACACGCCAAGCCGCGTCCGCCCCGCCATGGTGATGGCACTTCATGGTGGATATGGCGGGACATGGCGCTTCTTGACGATGTAATTGATGCCAGCGGCGGTTTGGCCCGCTGGAACAGCTTGAACCGGTTCACGCTCCACCTTTCCGTCAGCGGAACGCTGTTCTCCAACGCAGGACATGCCAGGGAGTTCAAAGACGTGACGGCGGAAGGTTCGACCCGGACGCAATCGGTCCGCTTTACCGGCATCACCGGCGGCGAACACTCCGGATCCTTTCAACCCGATGCGATCACGATCGAGAGCCTGGAGGGTGAGGTGCTGCGGACCTGGCGTAACCCGAGCCTTGCGTTCACCGAGGTCGGCTCGCCTGCGCTTGCGGACGAACTGCACCTCGTCTTCTTCTGCGGCGTCGCGATCTGGAATTATCTGACCAATCCATTCCTGCTCGCCCATCCCGATGTCGTGGTGGAGGAACTGCCACCGTGGCAGGAGAACACGGAGTCATGGCGGCGGCTGCGGGCGCAGTTCCCGCCGAGCCTGATCACGCTCGCGCCCGAGCAGATCTTCTATTTCGACGAGAACGCGTTGCAACGGCGAAACGATCACGATCTGTTCGGGATGAAAGTCGCGCATTACTCCTGGGCTCATGACAGCTTCGGCGGCATCGTGGTGCCGACGCTTCGACGTGCGCAGACGCTGCGGCCCGACGGAACCGTGGTCGCCAAGCCCGTGCTGATGGACGTCGAGATCTTCGACGCCGTCTTCGAGTAGCGGCCCGCGCGACATCTCCAGCTCTCAACGTCTAACAATACATAACGGGCCAACAGCCGGTCTTGAGCGCAGATTGCGGCCGCGAGCAACGAACGACGTGACGTGCTCGGACGAGACCCAGGTCGGCGCATCTCCACCGCAATGGAGTGCGTCATCGCAGCAAACGCACTCAAGGAGAACGGTCATGAAAATATTGATGGTCATCACCTCGCACGACCAGCTCGGCAACACCGGACGCAAGACGGGCTTCTGGCTCGAAGAGCTCGCCGCCCCCTATTTCGTCTTCAAGGATTCCGGGGCCGAGATCACCCTCGCCTCGCCGAAGGGCGGCCGTCCGCCGCTCGACCCCAAGAGCAACGAGCCCGAATTCCGCACCGACCTGACGCTGCGCTTCGAGGCCGACGCCGCGGCGGAAGCGCAGCTCGACAAGACGGTTCGCCTCGACAGCGTCAGGCAGCAAGATTTCGACACCGTCTTTTATCCCGGCGGTCACGGCCCGATGTGGGATCTCGCCGAGGACAAGGACTCGGTCAAGCTCATCGAATCGTTCCTTGCCGCCGGCAAGACAGTCGCAGTCGTGTGCCACTCGACTGGTGCGCTGCGCCACGTCAAGACACCCGACGGCAAGCCATTGGTTCAGGGCAAGGAGGTGACCGGTTTCACCAACGGTGAAGAGGAGGACGTCGGCCTCACTAAGGTGGTGCCGTTTCTGATCGAAGACGAAATGCTGAAGCTCGGCGCCGTCTTCTCGAAAACGGCAAACTGGGGCGTTCACGTCGTCACCGACGGCCTCCTGATCACGGGCCAGAACCCGCACTCCTCGGGTCCGGCCGCGGAAGCCCTGCTCGCCGCGGTGAAGGGCAAGCCGCTGGCGCGCGCCTCGTAAATCCTGGATGCGGCACGTTGCGAGAGGCGCTCGCGATGGCGCCTCTCGATGCCGACGGGCCGGAGGCTCCATATCGCCGTCGCTAGAGTATGGCCCGCACTTGCGACACATCCTCACCTCACATGCCGGATTCGGAGCGAAAGACATGAACATTCCAGCCGCACTTGCCCTCTCGGCCGCTTTGGTCGGCGCGATCGTGCAGGCCTCGGCGCAGGATCTGCGATCGAGCCGGCGCTCGATCAGCTATCATAAGGTCGATGTCCGGGGTCTCGAGATCTTCTACCGCGAGGCTGGACCCATCGACGCTCCGACCGTGCTGCTGCTCCACGGGTTTCCCTCCTCATCGCGGATGTGGGAACCGCTGATGCCGCTGCTCGCCGACAAATATCATCTCATCGCACCGGACTATCCCGGCTTCGGCAACAGCAGCGCGCCGCCGCCGTCCGATTTCATCTATACGTTCGACAACATCGCCGCCGTGATCGGCGAGCTCACAACGGAGCTCGGTCTCACCGACTGCGTCCTGTTCATGCAGGACTATGGAGGTCCCGTCGGCTTCCGCATGGCGCTGGCGCAGCCCGAACACTTCCGCGGCATCATCGTCCAGAACGCGGTCTCGCACGAGCAAGGGCTGAGCCCGCTCTGGAATGCGCGCAGGAAGTACTGGGCCGACCCGGCGCATGAGCTCGAGGCGCTCAAGGCCAACTTCACGTCCTTGGAGGCGACGCGTCAGCGGCATCTCGGCTCCAGCCCGCGTCCCGAGCGCTACGATCCCGACACCTGGATCGACGAATATGCCTTCCTGACGCGTCCCGGCCAAGCCGAGATTCAGACCACGCTGTTCCTGGATTACCGGACCAACGTCGCCTCCTATCCGAAATGGCAGGCTTGGTTGCGCCAGAGGCGACCACCGACGCTGGTGGTCTGGGGCAAATACGATCCATCCTTCACCGTCGCAGGCGCGACGGCCTATCGCGACGATGTGCCGGATGCCGAGGTTCACATTCTCGCAGGCGGCCACTTCGCGCTGGATGAAGCCACCGACGAGATCGCTTCGCTTGTCCGCGACTTCCTGGCGCGGCTGGACGGACACAAGGGGTGACCGCTGATGGGCGCGCTCAGCAGCGAGAGGGCACGGTCGTATCGACTTGATCAGGCAGCAGGCTCGTTCAGCATGCGCTGTGCCGCCCTGAGATCGGCGGTCTCGAATCCTTCCGAGAACCGGGCATAGGTTTTGGCAAGTTGTTCGAGGGGATTCCGCACACCCTGCCGAACCCGAAGCCGCGCCAGCGACATCTCGGCTCGCAGCCTCCAGGACAATGCGCCCTGCTGTTCGGCAAGCGTGACCGACGCGACAAGATCTGCACCGGCCGCTTCGAGATTGCCGCCAACGGCCTCGAGCTCTCCCCGCAGACGGAGCAGCTCGGGCATGTCGAAGGCGCCACCTTCCTGCTCGACCCGTGCAATGGTTTCGTGCAGCACCTGAACGCCCTCCGTCAATCGTCCTAAAGCGACCAGTCCCCGGCACAGGTCCGAGGCGAATGCCGATGCATAGAGCTCGTAGCGATCGGCGTGCAGGCGTGGAAGTGCGCTCCGCAAGAGATCGACACCGGCGCTACCCTCGCCGCGGGCGATCATGGCCTGCGCTCGAAAGCCGGCCGCGACGGCTTCGTAGGGTACGAGTCCGTGCATGCTCGCATGCGCCGACAAGCGACCGGTCATGGTCTCGACCGACGACCAGTCGCCAACCCAGCCGAACACAGAGGCGGACCAGCATAGCGCGATACAATGCATGACCGCGTCGCGCGGCGCTGAAGCGCCGACAAGCGGTCGGACGCATTCGAGCGCACGATCGGGAAAGCCGCGAAGCCATAACACGCGCGCGAGCGGAATTTGCGGCGTGCGTGAATAGGCGAAATGCCCGGGTTGCGTGCCACGTAGCGCAGCGGCGTCGCGTACGCCCTGGTCGAGATGGGCCTGCGCTTCGGCCTGGTCCCCGGCGAGGTGATAGGACACACCGAGCAGTGCTTTGCTCCCGGCGATGCCCGCCGTATCGCCGATCAGGCGAGCGATCCGCTCGGCATGAAGCGCAGTCGGCACCAGATGCCGATAGCCGCCGGTCCGGCGGTAGAACATGTTGAGCCGCGACAGCAGCCTGAATGTGTTGGCGTGGTCCCCGTGCGCTTCCGCGATCTCCAGCCCGCGCCGGAGCGCGACCTCGGCCTGCTCGTTGTTGCGCTCCGTGAACATGAATGCGTGGCCAAGCGTCGACTGAAGCTCGAGCTCCCATCTGCCGCCCCCGTCGGCATCGTCGAGCACCGCGAGTGCGCGATCGGACCAGATGCGGGCCTCGCTGAGCAGATTGAGCTCGACGAACAGCCTTGTGCAGCTGGCAGCGAGCGGCACGCGCAAGCCGGCGCCGTCGTCATTCGCATAACTCCATTGCAGCGCCGCGCGGGCGTCGGCGAGCAGGCCCGCGCGCTCCTGCAAACGGGATGCATGATCGGTGCCTCCCTGATCCGTCATGCCCGCTTCGAGCGCGCGTTGAACATACAACGTGTGACGGCGCGCGATCTCGTTTGCCTGACCGCTGTCTGCCAGCTTCTGCATGGCATAGGCGCGCGTGGCATCCAGCATGCGATAGCGCCGCGATGCCCCGTCCGGCTGCGCGGACACCAGCGACTTGGCCACGAGTTGCTCCAATGCGTCGACGGCGCGATCCCCCGGCGCCCCCTCGTCGGCCGCCACAGCTATTACGCCTTTCAACGTGAAGTGGCCCGCGAAGATGGCGAGCTGCTGAAACACGATCCGCTCGCTTTCGCCGATCAGGTCGAAGCTCCACTCGAGTGTGGCACCGAGGGTCTGCTGCCGTGGCGGCGCCGTTCGCCGCCCGCGCCATTCGAGCTGCAGCCGGCTGTCGAGCAGCGCCGCCATCTCGCGCAGCCCATAGAGACCGACGCGTGCGGCAGCAAGCTCGATCGCGAGCGCGACCCCGTCGAGCTTGCCGCAAATCCGAGCCAGGACTTCCGCATCCTCGTCGGTGATATCGTCACGGTGTCCGGCCGCGACTGCGCGATCCACGAACAGACGCGCAGCAGGATAGCTTAACACTTCGCCGGCGCTGAGGCGGGTGCCTTGCGGCGGGCCGGGCAGCGGAGCGAGCTCAAAAATCTGCTCACCTTCCACCAGCAGCGACTCGCGGCTGGTTGCGAGGATGACGATGCCGGGCGCCTCCCGGTAGATGTTTTCTGCTAGACGTGCGATCTCGTCGACAACGTGCTCGCAGCTGTCGAGAACGAGAAGTAGCCGCCGGCCGCGCAGGAAACTGATGATGCTGCCCGAGGGATCATCGTGGCGCACGACGAGGCCCAACGCGGCGGCAACCGTGCTAGCGACCAACGCCGCGTCCTTCAGGAGGCCGAATTCGAGGAAATGGACGTTGCCGTCGAAGGTATCGCACATGTGATGCGCGAGCGCGGTCGCAACGGTGGTCTTGCCGATGCCGCCGGCTCCTCGCAGCGTGACAAAGCGATCGCGGAGCAAGCGCGCCGCCAACTCCGCCACAGCGTCCTCCCGCCCGACCATCCGGTCCAGTCGATGCGGTAGAGGCGGTGGCGGCGTGGCCTTTTCGGGCGCCCGCGACGCGAGCGCAAACACCTCCGCGCGCTCGCTACGCCGCACCGGCGCGACAAAGCAATAGCCCCGGCCCGGGATGTTGGTGATGTAGCGGGCACCATCCTTTCCGTCGCCAAGCACCTTGCGCAGCGCCACGACATGGACGCGCAGGCTGATCTCCTCGACAGAGAGTCCGGACCACGCATAGGCGAGAATCTCGTCCTTCGGGACCACTTCGCCGGCGCGGCTGACGAGCAAGCGCAGAATATCCATCGCGCGGCTGCCGAGCCTGACCGGCAGGCCGTCCTTCTCCAGCAGCCGCGACCGAAGCGAAAACGGCCCGAACGAGACGGCATCGAAATCAAGGATCGTTGTGGCGCCCCCGCCGCTGGGGCCATGTCCTGCCGAGAGCTCGGTCACTTCTGACTCATCTTGACGGTCGCTCCTCGAAATGCGGCACGACTATACCCGGCACCGAGGCGAGGTCCAGCGAGGGCACCACACGGAACTCACACCGCTGATCGATCGCCACGCGGTGGCCTGCGCTCTCCAGAGTTGGGGCGGGGCTGCGCGAATATCTGACCAACTGTACAAAACAGCGCTTCCTGCGACGAGCTGCCGCACACCTGATGCGCCCCCACAAAAACTAACAGATCCTAATCACCCCTAACGGGCTTCCTGGCCAGCTCACGCCTATCGTTTCAGCATGGAAACGTGGGTTTGGCGCGCTTGCCGGTCGCAAGCAGCGGCAAACCCGGGAGAGGACGAGCGATGTTGACCAATTTGCAGGCGGCGCATTCCTGGATCGATCTTCCGGCCAGCCCGGAGGATCGCGAGATCCCCCGAGCAACCCAGGCGATCACTCGGGAGAGCCATTGGCGTCAGATCGATCGCGGCCCCGAGGCTGCCGTCGAGGACGTCGCGATTTCGCGATGGGAAGACGCGCGGAGCACGTCGTCGCACGACGCGACAACACCTCAGGATTGCTATTTCGTCGGTATCGCCCTGAAGACGACGCGCGCCAAATTGACCCGGGAGCGCCAGATCATTTTCGACGGCACCATGCCTGCGGGCACGCTGTATCTCACCGCGCCGTCGAAGCGTCTCGGCGTGCAATTCCAGTCGCCCTGCGCCTTCCTGCACTTTCACATCTCCACGGATCATTTTCCGGCGCAATTTTCCGGGACCGACGGACTGAATGACCTCGTCCTGTTGCGCGATCCGCTCGCTGCGGAGCTTGCCAAGACACTAATCGAACACGGCGACGCCGCGGACCACCAGTTTACGCGCTGCATCGGCCAGACCCTTGCGATGCATCTCACCCGATTGGAATCGCCGCGCGCCAGGGTCAATGCCTTGCCGAAATGGCGGCTGCGGCGCGTCGAGCAATATGTCGCCGATCATTTCCACCGCCGCATCAGCCTGTCCGAGCTCGCTGATGTCGCCGGCCTGTCAAGAATGCACTTCGCGGCGCAATTCCGCGCTGCGACCGGTTACCGTCCCCGCGAGTATCTGCTCAATCACCGGGTCGAGCATGCCAAGACGCTGCTCGCGACCACAGAGCGGCCGCTGGCCGAGATCGCGCTTGCCGTCGGCTTCAGCACGCAGGCGCATTTTTCGACCGTCTTCAAGCGCATCAGCGATCAGTCTCCGGCACGCTGGCGCCTCGCCAGCAAGGGACAACGGCACGAGATGCAAGCGCTGCCGCCGCGCCGTCGTTCTCTGGAGAGCGACTGGATCAGCGCAGCCGCGTAACGCACAGGCTCGCGCCCTCCTCCTCCCGGGCTCGCGAGTCACTCGGGGCCGCCCCTGCACCCACACAGGGCGGCCTCTTTTTCTTCATGGATCTACACCGGATCGAACGCCCGGATCGGGGGCAGATTGCCGGTGAACTTCTCGACCTCGACCGTCGTGAGCTGGCCGGTGCAGCCCTGCGCGAAGGACGAGGTGCCGATGTCGCGGGTAAGAACGTTCGGGTTGCCGTGCACGCAGAGCGGCGCGTCGTCTTCGGGGTCCATCGGGTCGTACCAGGCGCCGGTCGGGAGCTGCACGATTCCCGGCGCGATGTCGTCGGTGACGTGGACCGCGGCGAGACAGGCGCCGCGTTCGTTGAACAGGCGGATGATGTCGCCGTCCTTGACAGCGCGCGCCTCGGCGTCGCGCGGATTCATGCGCGCGACCTCGCGGCCGCGATGTTTTGCGGCAAGCGAATGTCCGCCGAAATCGAGCTGGCTGTGCAGGCGCGTCACCGGCTGGTTGGCGACCAGGAAGCACGGTGCGCCGGGCCTCGGCATATCGGTCTTGTCGAGCCAGACCGGATGACCGGGACAATCCGCATCGCCATGGCCCGCGATCTTTTGCGAGAATATCTCGATGCGGCCGCTCGGCGTCGGCAGAGCGTGATTGACGGGATCGTCGCGGAAGCGGCGCAGCCGGCCGCCGTCGTCGGGCTGCTGCGGCACGACCAGGCTGCCGCGCTGCCAGAATTCTTCGAAGCTCGGGGCCTGCAAACCACGCGCTTCGAGCGAAGCACGGGTCGGCTCATAAAGATATTCCAGCCACTGAAGTGACGTACGCCTTTCGGTGAAGGGTTCGCGCGCGCCGAGACGGTCGGCGAGATCGGCAAAGATCTCGTAGTCGTCACGCGCAAGGCCGAACGGCTCGGCGATCCGGTGCATCGCGACCATCAGGGGATCGTTGCTGGAATAGCCAATGTCTTCGCGCTCGAGCGTCATCGTCGAGGGCAGCACGATATCGGCATGCCGCGCCGTAGCAGTCCAGGCGAGCTCGTGCACGACCAGCGTGTCGACTTTTGCAAACGCCTTGCGCAGGCGGTTGATATCCTGGTGGTGATGGAAGGGATTGCCGCCAGCCCAGTAGACGAGGCGGATGTCCGGATAGGTGCGCGTCTCGCCGTTGTAGCGATAGGTGCTTCCAGGGTTGAGCAGCATGTCGGCGATTCGCGCCACCGGAATGAAATCGCGGACAGCGTTGCGGCCCTGCCCCAGCGTCGGCCCTGGCACGTCGTTGACGCGGCGGCCGTAATAACCGATCGCACCCAACGAATAGGCGTAGCCGCCGCCGGGAAGGCCGATCTGGCCGAGCGCCGCCGCCAGCACCATGCCCATCCACACCGGCTGCTCGCCATGCTCGGCGCGCTGGAGCGAATGGGAGACGGTGATGAGCGCGCGCTTGCCGGCGAGCCGGCGCGCGAGCTGCCGAATCCTGTCCGCATCGACGCCGCAGATCGCTGCGGCCCATTCGGCGTCCTTGGCTTGGCCGTCGCTATCGCCAGTGAGATAGCGCAGGAAGACGGGCCAGCCCTCGGTGTAGCGATCGAGGAAAGCCAGGTCGTGGAGGTTTTCCGCGACCAGGGTATGAACAATGCCGAGCATCAGCGCGGTGTCGGTGCCGGGCACGCATGTCATCCATTCGGCGCCGGCCTCGACAGGCAGGTCTTCACGCAACGGACTGACCAGGATGAACTCGCAGCCGCGCCGGTGCGCAGCCTCCATCGCGCGGCGCTCGACATGCTTGCTGATCGAACCGCCGGCGACCATCGAGTTCTTCAGCGCCATGCCGCCGAACGCCAGCACGATCTCGGTGTCGGCAGCGATCTGTTCCCAGGTGACATTGCGCTTGGTGATGTCCTCGTAGCCGCAAAGGATCTGCGGCAGCAGCACCGAGGACGCGCCGGAGGAATAGGAATTCACCGAACGCACATAGCCGCCCAAGGCGATGTTGAGGAAGCGATGCACCTGGCTCTGGGCGTGGTGGAAGCGGCCCGCGCTCGACCAGCCATAGGAGCCGCCGAACACCGCGCCGGGGCCGCGCGTGTCACGGATGCGTGCCAGCTCGTCGCCGAGCAGATCGAGCGCCTTCTCCCAGCTGACGGAGACGAATTCGTCGCGGCCGCGCCGATCGTCGGGACCGGGACCGCGTTCGAGCCAGCCGCGGCGGATCGCGGGTTGGGTGATGCGGGCCTGGTGACGCAGCGCGCCGGGGAAATTGTCGATGATGCCGTTCGGATCGGGATCACCCGCATAGGCCCTGACCTCGAGCCCGGCTTCGCTTTGACGCGCCGAGAACACGCCCCAATGCGAAGTGTGCGGCTTGAAGCCGTCGGACAGGTCGAGGCCGGGGTCGGGGAAGCCAATCGTATCGTCCATCGTCTGATCCTTGTTCCGGGCATGGCACGGTCCCGGCCCGTCCCGTGTCAATTCGGGTGGCAGTATAACGATCCGTTTCCCGATGTCGTCGGGATCAGGGTCGGCGGAAATGCCGGGCGCTCGTGCAAGGACAGCTTGGCGGACGTTCGAGGGAACGACAGGCGGCGATCCGTTGGCCAGTTTTCTACTTTTATTTTCAACGCCTTACCAAGCCTTATTCGAGCAGTGCAATTCGTCTCAGGAAGCACTGCGAAATCTCTTGCAACGACAGTGACATTGAAATGTGCGATATGCCGCCCATCCCACAGCAACATCGGTCTCATCATGATCAAGCGCGTCTTGCCCTACGAAGGTCTGCTCCACGAGGTGGTCGAGCATAATGGCGTGCTTTACATCGGTGGGATCGTCCCCGAGGACACGAGCCTCGATATGTCGGGCCAGGCGAACGACGTGCTCGGGCAGCTGGCGCAGTTGCTGAAGACCCTCGGATCCGATCTGGCCAACGTCTTGCAAGTCACCATCTACATGACGAACCTGAAGGAGAAGGCAGAGTTCAATGCGGCCTGGAAGGCACATTTTGCAGAAGCTCATCTGCCGGCGCGCGCCGCAATCGGCGTGGCCGATCTCGGTCCGGGTGTCAGACTCGAGATGACGGTCATCGCCGCTCGACAGTAGTCGCGCACCAAGGCCCGAATTCGGATGACCTCAGCTGCGCGAGGCGTTCGATCTCGCAACCCTGAGAATCGTTCGACGGCTCAAAATCTGCATGAGCGTTCGCTATTAAACTCAAGCGCAGCCAGGCGAGAATTTGAGCCGTCTGCTCCGCCCATAGAGCTACTCGGCAGCCATGACTGGAGTCAATTCAGGCTCTGCCGTCGAATCCTCATGCATCTCATCTGCTGTCGGCTTGATCCGGAACCACGCGGCATAAAGCGCAGGCAGGAACAGCAGGATCAGCACCGTGCCGACCGCCGTGCCACCAATCAGCGCGTAGGCCATCGATCCCCAGAAAACGGAATGCGTGAGGGGAATGAACGCCAGCACGGCGGCAAGCGCGGTCAGGATCACGGGCCTCGTGCGTTGCACCGTGGCCTCGATGACGGCGTGATAGTCGTCAAGGCCGGCGGCAAGGTTCTCCTTGATTTGGTCCGTCAAGATCAGGGTGTTGCGCATCAGGATGCCCGCCAGGCCTATCAGGCCCAGAATGGCGTTGAATCCGAAGGGCTGGTGAAAGATCAGCAACATCGGCACGACGCCGGCAAGACCGAGTGGTCCGGTCAGCACGACCATGGCCATCATCGAGAAGGACCGGACCTGCAGCATGATGACGATCAGCATGGCGGCAATCATGACTGGAAAGATCGTCGCCAACGCGTCGTTGGCTTTGGTTGCCTCCTCGATCGATCCGCCCAGCTCGATGCGATAACCGGCCGGAAGAGATGCGATCAGCGGCTGAAGGGCCGTCTTGATGTCCTTGGAGACCTCCGGAGGTTGGGTTGCCTCGTTGATGTCCGACCTGATCATGACGACCGGGGTGCGATCGCGACGCTTCATGATCGGTTCTTCAAGTTGGACTTCCGAATGGCCGACCTGGTCGAGTGGAACCGCGCGGCCGTCTCGGCTCATCAATGAGAAATCCGCCAGTCGCGTCGGATCCAGCCGCTCGCCGCCGGCGCTGCGCGCCACGATGGGGACATTGCGAATGTCCTCGCGGACCTGCGTCACGGTGATGCCAGTGAGAAGGAACTGGAGTTGCCGGCCCACCTCCGCGGGCGAAAGGCCGATCAGGTTCAGCCGATCCTGATCCGGGATGAAGCGGAGCACGGGCGTGCGATCACCCCAATCGCGGTTCGCCTGGCGCACATCGGGAACGCCCCGCATGATACCGAGCGCTTTTTCAGAGATAGCGTACAATTCCGCCGGGTCGGGCCCCATGACCCGAAACTCGACAGGGAATGGCGTGTACGGTCCGAACACAAGCTGCGTGACGCGCACATTGGCCTCAGGCGCGAGCCCGTCCGACACCGCTTGTCGGAGCCGATGCTTCAAGACCTCGCGCGCTTCCGCGTCCGGTGTCAGCACGACGATCTTTGCGAAGGCCGGATCGGGCAGCTCCGGCGCCATCGCGAAGAAGAAGCGCGGAGCGCCCTGACCGACATAGCTCGTGACGATCTTGGCCTCCGACTGGCCGTCCAGCCAGCGTTCGAGCTTTGCGACGGTGGCGGTCGTCGTCTCGATGCTGGTGCCTTCTGGCAGACGAACCTCCACCAGCACTTCAGGGCGGTCGGACGTCGGGAAGAATTGTTGCTTGAGGCCACCCATGCCGGCGACGGACAGCGCAAAAGCGACGGCGACGACGCCGCAGGTCACGAACTTGTGGCGCACGACGAAGGTAATGAGCGCGCGCAGGCGCCGATAGTTTGGCGTACCGTAGATCGCGTGGTGACCACCTTCGATCGGCTTGATCGCTGGCAGCATCTTGACGCCGAGATAGGGCGTGAAGACTACGGCGACGATCCAGGAGACGATGAGAGCGAACCCCACCACCCAGAAGATGTTGCCGGCGTATTCGCCGGCCGTCGATCGCGCGAAGCCCACCGGCAGGAAGCCTGCGATCGTCACGAGTGTTCCTGACAGCATCGGTGCCGCAGTGTGGCTCCACGCATAGGCTGCCGCCGAGATGCGGTCCATGCCCTCTTCCATTTTCACCACCATCACCTCGATGGCTATGATGGCGTCGTCGACGAGAAGACCAAGCGCCAGGATAAGGGCGCCCAGCGTAATGCGGTCGAAGAAACGGCCGGTCTCCAGCATGATGAGGAACACGACGGCAAGCGTCAAAGGGACGGCAGCCGCGACAACGATTCCGACGCGCCAGCCGAGGCTGAGCAGGCTGACCAGCAGCACCACGCCGAGCGCCATCGCGAACTTCATCATGAATTCGTCAACCGACGAGGAGATGTTGACGGCCTGGTCGCTGACCTTGGCCAGCGTCATCCCGAGTGGCAGCGTCCGGGAGATCGCTGCGGACCTCTCCTCCAGCGCCTTGCCGAGCGCGAGGCCATTCCAGCCCTCCTGCATGACCGCCCCGAGCATGATGGAGGGCTCGCCCTGGTGCCGGATGAGGTAGGTGGGAGGATCCTCGTAACCGCGACGGACTTCGGCGATGTCGGACAGCTTCAGCGTTCGCCCGGCAGCGACGATCGGCGTGTCGGCGATCGCCTGGACGCTATCATAGGCCCCCTCGATCCGGATGAAGACCTGCGGCCCCTTTGTGTCGATCGAGCCTGCCGGCGTCACGGTATTCTGCCGCTGCAAGGCGGCGACGATATCCTGTGCCGACACACCGAGTGTTGCCAGCTTGGGATAGGAAAACTCGACAAATATCTGCTCGGGGCGTTCACCGAGGATGTTGATCTTCTTGACGCCGGATACGTGCAGGAGATCCTGGCGAATGGTCTCGGCTTGCCTGGCGAGCTGCCGCATCGGCATGCCCTTCGCCTTGAGGGCATAAAGGGCGAAGCTCACGTCCGAATATTCGTCGTTGATGAAGGGGCCGAGCACACCGGACGGCAGCTTGCGCGCTTCATCCCCGAGCTTCTTGCGGGCCTGGTAGAATTCCTCCTGCACGACGGATGGCGGCGTGCTGTCCTTCAGCGTCACCGTCATGTACGCATAACCTGGCCGTGTGGTCGTCTCCACCCGGTCGTACCAGGTCAGCTCCTGAATCCGCTTCTCCAGGGGTTCGGCGACCTGGTCCTGCATCTCGCGAGCCGTCGCACCTGGCCATACCGTCGTGACCGTCAGGGTCTTGATGGTGAAGGAGGGGTCCTCCGCGCGCCCGAGCATGAGGAAGGCGTAGGCGCCCGCGGCCGCCAGCAGGACGATGAAGAACAGGGTTACGGCCCGTTCGCGAACGGCAATCGCGGAAAGATTGAAATTCATCATTTGGCCGCTCCTATTTCCTCGACGTTCGTCCTAACGCTCGCGCCGTCCTGCAGCAGGTGGGCACCGAGTGAACCGCGCTTACCTAAAGAACGCGGGCCTCTGACTGCGCTTCTTCTGCTAGTTTACAATCGGTTCGGCGACAGCTTCTTTGAGGCCAGCTGCCGCTTGGGCGGCAAGCCCACGGGCCGCTTCCTGTGAATCTTGAAACTCCTCGAGTGCATAGACTCTACCCCACCGCAGGGTGAACACGTGGAGACCACGGTTGACGTACGACGCGTCGCCGTTGAGCAGCGTTGCGGTGGCGTCCCACCGGGCAAACACGGTAGTGTGCCACGGCCAGCCCTTCACCCAGATGTGGTTGACCGTGAGATGGAGAGTGGGCAGGACTCGGCCGAGGCGCTCAAACCAGCGGCGCAGGGCTTCTTTGTCGTGGCGCTCACCACCAAGCGCGTGGGCGCCGGAAACGCGGTGATGGACATGCGGCGCGACTGCTTTCACCGCTTCATCCCAGCGATGGTTGTTGACGTGGTCGAAGGTCTTTCGGATTTCTTTTTTGACAATGTAACTGTACAGCATTTGACTTCTCCAACGGCGATCGCTGAAAGATTGAGGCTCATCAGTTACTCCTGCTTTCGGAGGCAGTCCTGACGTGAGCGCCCTCCTGCAGGAGATGGGCGCCCAGCGAGACAACCCGAGCAGCTGAGCTCAGCCCGGAGATAACGGCATTTTCGCTGGTCACACGCACAAGCTTGATGGGCTGAAAGCGTACCGTCGAGGTGCCGCTGTCGAACACCCAAACGCCGGTCTTTCTGCCGTCATCGAGCACCGCTCCCAGCGGCACCTGGACTTCCGGCAGAGTCCCCTGGCTTGCAAGCCGGATGGTGACCGTCGCGCCAAGCGGTGCCGCCGCGGCCTCACCCTCGAGCACGTAACGGGCCTCATAGGTGCGGGTCTGGACATCGGCGGAATCCGACAACTGCCGGAGATGCGCAATAAAGCGCCCATCGCTCCCATACAGGCTCGCCTCAGCAAGCGAACCGATCGCCGGCCGCATTGTTTCGGGGAGCGCCACCACAGCTTCCCGAGGACCGGACTGTGCAAGCCGGACGACCGTCTGGCCCGCGGAGACCACTTGCCCCGGCTCGCCAAGCGTTTGCATGACCGTTCCGTTCGCATCCGCGACCAGGACGGAGTAGGTCGCCTGGTTTTCCGCGACGCGAGCGTCCGCTTCGGTCGCGGCGAGTTGCGCATTGGCCGTGTCCGACGCGGCCTTCGCCTGCTCGTAGCGCTGTTTGGAAGTCCATCCGTCGTTGACCAGATTGGCGTATCGCCGCTCATCTGCGTCCGTCTGAACGACAGTTGCGCGCGCTGCGGCCACGGCGTTGCGCTTCGCCGTAAGCGCAAGGCGCAGATCGGTTTCGTCGATCCGCATCAGCGGTTCGCCGGCTTTGACCTGCTGACCGACATTTACCAGCCGTTCGACGATCTTGCCGGGAACGCGAAAACCGAGATTGCTTTCCACTCTCGCGCCCACAACGCCGGTGAAGCCGCGATCGGCTCCGGCCACCCGTGCAGCCGCCACCAGGCTGACCATCGGCGAATCCTGCCTCGGGTCGCGTGCCGCGGAGGCCTCATGAGTGGGAATGGTAAGAGCAGCAAGCACAGCCGCGCCAGACGCCGCGATCAGCACACCAGCCAGGACCACAAGTCTGCTCTTTTTCATCGCCATCTCCATACCACTTAGATTTCGTTTGACCTCTATAGTTGGATTAGAGTTCATCCGCAATCTAAATAAGCTTTATCACGGGAGTGTGATTGAAGGAAATCGGTCCGGGGGACCTTTCTGCGATGCCAAACTATCCGCCCACTTGATAGATTGCATTCGACCTCTATCTATCATATAGATGTCAATCGAAATCCAAATGGAGGTCCAAAATGCGGGTAAGTCGCATTCAAGCTGCCGAGAACCGCCAGAGCGTGATCAATGTGGCCAGTCGCCTCTTCAGGGAGCGCGGCTTTGATGGCATCGGCCTCAAGGATCTGATGGAGGCCGCCGGACTGACCCAGGGCGCCTTCTACAAGCAGTTTGAGTCCAAGGAAGATTTGGCGGTCGAGGCGTCCAGGCGGGCATTGGAGAGCGCTTCCGGCCGATGGTCGGACGCGGCCGCCAACAATCCCGATGATCCGCTCGGCACGGTGATCGCGTTTTACCTCAGCGGCGACCATCGCGGAGAAAGGATGGACGGCTGCCCGATCGTGGCACTCGGTTCAGATGCCGCCCGACAGGGCCCCGGCGTGAAGGCGGAATTCGAAACGGGGATCAAGGCGCATCTCGACGTGATCGGCCGCTTCATTGCCCAGACTGGCGGCGAGGCCGACCGCGCCAAGACGATGGCCATTCTCGCGACGATGGTCGGCGCCGTGACGCTATCGCGCGTCGTCAACGACCCCGAGCTGGCTCAGGCGCTTTTGGATGCCGCGGCCGAACAGGTTCGCGACGCCGCTGCCGCTTGAAAGCGCGCGCCCCTCGAAGCACGGAGAGATCGAATGCTCAGCATGACTGAAGTTAAACCAAGCCTGCTGAAGATATCGGATACGCTGAGCGTCCGTTTTCAAAAGACCGGCAGCGGGCCCCCGCTGCTCCTCATACATACAATCCGGACCCAGCTCGAATATTTCCGCAGTCTTGCGCCCCTCCTCGCCAGATCGCACACGGTGTACGCCAATGACCTCCCAGGCCACGGCCACTCACCAATAGATCCGAGCGCGAGCTTCGACGAACCCTACTTCAGGCAGTCCGTCATTCGCTTCATCGAGGAGCTTAATCTCTCGGCCGTCACGATTGTCGGCGAGTCGATCGGCGGGGCATTGGCGCTCACGGTGGCGGCGTCGCTTCCGCAGCGGGTGAAGCGCGTCTATGCGATCAACCCCTACGACTACGAGACCCGCTACGGGGACGGCATTCGACGCGGCAACTGGTTCTCGAATTTCATCATCGGAAGCCTGCAGGTCCCGTTGCTCGGCGCGATGAATGCATCGCTCGAAAACAAGCTGGTCCTCGGCAAGATCATGAGCGGCGGATATCACGACCCGCGCAAACTGCCGGCCGATCTGCTCGCTGAGTTCGATGAAGTGGCCCGCCGCCCGGGATACAAGCGGATCGCACGCAAGGTGCTGGCGGGCTGGCGATCCTGGAGCAAGGCACGCGATGACTATCGGCAAATCTCGGCGCCTGTGACGCTCATTTATGGCGACAGCGATTGGTCTCGGCCCAATGAACGCGAACGCACACGGGCGCTCATTCCAACCGCGCGGATCGTGACGCTGAAGAATACGGGACACTTCTCAGCTGTTGAGAATCCGTCGGAGCTGGCTCGCGTGATCATGGAGACAAAATAAGTCCAATCACATTCAAGCTCTTGGGCAGCGGCGGACGCTTAGTAGGAACCCTCGAATCCGCCCCTCTAATCCGCCAATTCGATGAAGAGCGGCTGATGATCGGAAGCATCTGTCTTGCCATTGACATCGACGCCAAGGACACGGCTCGCCAAATCCTCCGTCACGAAAATAAAATCTCGGCAATCAGGTCCTGCTATCCATTGCGCGTGATCGTATAGCCCGCAGGTCGGCGACCGCTGCCGGTCTGGACGACTAGCTGTCCAGGCATCGCGATAGTTGAGGCCCGGCCGATTCGATCGATCGATCATGGCGTGCTGGGGATCGGCAACGTCACAATTGAAATCGCCGCACATCAGGCTGGACGCGGCTACCGTCTGGCTTTCATAGGGCTCGACGGGCCGTCCGGTCGGTGCCTTGGGACTGATCGATGCATCCTCTTGCAGGTCCAGCAAACGCTTGATCTGCGCCTCCCGCTGGGCGACCGAATAATATTCGAGATGGGTATTGACGATACGGATCGCACCAAACGCAGCCTGGACCGTTACTTCCAGGGCATGGCGCCGCATGCTGCGCACCGTGCCTGCGCCAGACCACGGCAGGATGTGGTTGTTGATCTGCACGACCGGCAGGCGCGATAGCGTCATGTTGCCGAAGCGATGCAGTTGGCCCGCCTGATCGACGGTCTCGATCGCAGGCCGAAATATCGCCATGTAGCCCGGCAGCAGCGCGGCGAGCTCTGCACTCTGATCCTCTCCCCCGTCGTGCCTGGAGAAGTTCGAACTCACCTCCTGGAAGCAGAAGACGTCGGCATCCATTGTTTCGCTTGCGACCTCGACGATCCTCGCCAGATCAGTAACGCCGTCGCAACCTTTGCCGCACTGAATATTCCAGGTAAGAAGCCGCATCAACGAATTCCCGCGCGCATGAAGGATTGGACGAACTGCCGCTGGAAGAGCAGGAACGCGATCAGCAGCGGTGCCATGGTCATCACCGTTGCCGCCGTGATGACCGACCAGTCCACGCCGGTCTCCGGCGCGCCGAACACCGCAAGGCCCACGGTGAGCGGGCGCGCTTCGACAGAGTTCGTCACGATCAGCGGCCACAGGAAATTGTTCCAGTGGTAGCTGACCGACACGAGGCCGAATGCAACGTAGGTCGGACGCGCCAGCGGGACATAGACCCGCCAGAGAATCCCTAATGGTCCAGACCCTTCGACCCGGGCCGCATCGACGAGTTCCTGAGGGACGCTTTTAAAGGTCTGCCGAAGCAGGAAGATGCCGAAGGCGCTAGCGAGATAAGGCAACGCAATCGCAGGGATTGTGTCCAGCAGGCCGAGCTTGGCAATCGCGCGATAATTCTCGACGATCAGCACGTCGGGCATGATCATCAATTGTAACAAGACAAGCGCGAAGGCGATGCCGCTGCCCTTGAACTTGAAGCGCGCAAACGCATAGGCCGCCAGCGTCGACAGGATGAGTTGCCCGACCAGAACCAGCGTCACCAGCACTATCGTATTGAGATAGTAGCGGGCGAACGGCGCCTGCTTCCAGGCGCGGGCAAAGTTCTCCAGCGTCCAGGGTGCGGACAAGCTGAACGACGTTGCATAGGCGGCCGGATGCAGTGCGCTCCAGAAGGCATAGGCCAGCGGCGCGAGCCAGATAAGCGCCAGAAGCCACGCGGCGACAGCCTCGATGGGATGCGTCCGGCCTCTCATTGATAGTGGATCCTGCGATCGAGATAGCCGAACTTGATCAGCGCGACGGCGCTCAGCAGCACCAGAAGCACCACCGTCAACGTCGCCGCGTAGGATGAATCCTGGAACGTGAAGGCGACTTCGTAGATGTAGTAGAGCAACAGCGTGCTGGCGTTGTTAGGACCGCCCTTGGTCATGATGACGAGGTGATCGACCAGCTTGAACGAGTTGATGACCGCGTTGATCGCGACGAACAGAGTGGTCGGCATCAGCAGCGGGAACGTGATCCGGCGGAATGTGTACCATCGGCTCGCCCCCTCGATGGACGCAGCCTCTTCGAGATCCGGCGAGAGCTGCTGGAGGGCCGCGAGATAGAAGATCATGAAGAAGCCGGCTTCCTTCCAGATCACCATGACGATCAGGCAGCCCATGACGGTCGAGGGATCGCCGAGCCAATTCCAGCCGGCGAGGCCAAAGTTTCCGCGCAACTGATCGAGCAGCCCATAGTCCGGGGTGTAGAAGAACAGCCAGATGTTCGCGACCGCGATCATCGGCAGTACGGTCGGAGTAAAATAGGCCAAACGCAGAAAGCCGCGGCCGCGCATGTTGCGATTGACCCAGATCGCCATGACCAGCGCCAGCGCGATCGACGTCGGAACTGTGCCGAGCGCGAACCAGAAATTATTGACCAGCGCCTTCCAGAAGATCGGGTCGGCCGCCATAGCCTGATAACTGTCGAGGCCGACAAAGACCTCGGTGCCATTGCGGCGTGTGATGAACAGCGAATGCCGGACCGTCGCGAGGATCGGGTAATGGGTGAACGCGATCAACAGCACTGCCGCCGGCAACAGCAGCAGCCAGGCGTTCACGGCATTCCACCACGCCTGCGAGCCGGCGCGGCGCGGAGAAGCCTGTGATGAGGCGAGGGTATCGGACATCCCTGTATCAGCGGGATGGCGGCGGCGAGCCGCCACCCCGCCGTTTCCTTACTTGTAGGCGCGCAAGACGCGATCGGCCTGCTGCTGGGCTGCGGCGAGCGCCTCCTGCGGCTTCTGCGTGCCGGTGATCGCGGCCTGCACGGCATCGCCAACGAACTTGTAGATGCGGCCGTTCTCGTGGACGGAGAGTTCCGGCACCGCGTGCTCCAGCTGATCGCGTGCGACGGTCGCTTGCGGGAAGCCCTTGGCATATTCCGTCATCGCGCTGGTCTTGTAGGCGGCCGGGGACACAGCCACGTAGCCGGTCTTCATGCTCCATTCCGCCGCGCGGTCCGGCGCCGTCATCCACTGGATGAACTTGACGGCTGCCTTCTGCTGCTCCGGGGACGCGCTTTTGAAGATATAGAAATTGCCCCCGCCGGTCGGCGATCCGCGCTGCTCCTTGGCCGGAAGCATGGCCACACCGAACTGGAACTTCGCGGCATCCTTGACCGCCGTCAGGTTGCCGGTGGTGTGCCACATCATCGCCGTCTTGCCTTCGAGGAAGTCGGTGCGCAGCGTGGCCCAGTCGATGCTGCCCGCCGGCGCCACGTTGTGCTTGCGCGACAGATCGACCCAGTAGTCCAGCGCGGCGACCGTCTTCGGTGCGGTCAGATACACCTCATTGCCGGGCTCGTTCATCATCTTCTGGCCGTTCTCGATGGCCAGCGCCTGCAGCATCCAGTAAGCGTAACCGGTCGAGGGAATTTCGACACCCCAGCGCGTGGTGTTTCCGGCACCGTCCTTCTTGACGAGCTTCTTCGACATCTCGACCAGTTCGTCCCAGGATGCCGGCGCCTTCTCCGGATCGAGGCCGGCTTCCTTGAAGGCCTCCCTATTCCAGTACAGCACGATCGTCGAACGCTGGAACGGGATGCTCCAGGTCTTGCCGTCGATCTGCCCGTTCGCCATGAACGCCGGATAAAAATCCTTGAACCACGCCTTGTCGCTGACGAGGCCGTCGATCGGCACGATCGCGTTCTCGTCCATGAGCGTAAACACGTCGGTGGACAGCAGCACCGACAATTGCGGCGGTTGGCCGCCCTTCATCGCTGTCATCGCCTTGGTCATCGTATCCGTGTAGTTGCCGGCATAGACCGCCGTCACCTTGACCTCCGGGTTGTCCTTCTCGAAGCGCGAGACCATGTCATCGATGATCTTGGTGACGGGACCGCCGACCGCGACCGGATAGTACATCGTGAGGTCCACCGCTGCCGCCGGACGGGCGGCGCCCATGGACAGCGCAGCGAAAGCAGCTGCCATCAACATTGTTCGGCGCGCAAACATCCTAGTCTCCTTCGTTATCCGCCCTGGCACCGCCGCCCTCATCGGTCGGATGCTGCCAGACGGCCCTCTTTGAAAATGCTCTCCAACCGGACTTCCGTGGTCGAATCGAACCGGTGTTCGTAATCCGCATCCCAGGCAATCCGGATATCCTCGCCCGGTCGAACCTTGCTGAAGCCGTCAAGCCGCACCGAGATGGGCTGCCCACCCATCTCGCACAGCACGATGCTGTCCGCGCCGAGATGCTCGACGGCCTTGACGCGCACAACATGATCGCCGCCGGAGACGATGCGGATATGCTCCGGCCTGACGCCAATAAGCTTGTCGCCCTGACGCACGAGATTCATCGGCGGCGTGCCAATGAACCGTGCCGTGAACGCCGTTGACGGACGATTGTAGAGTTCTTCCGGCGAGCCGTTCTGCTCGACGCGGCCGTCGCGCATCAGCACGACGCGGTCCGCCATCGTCATCGCCTCAGTCTGATCGTGGGTCACGTAGACCATGGTGATGCCGAGGCGCTGCTGCAGCGCGCGGATTTCCGTCCGCATCTCGTGCCGCAACTTGGCGTCCAGATTTGAAAGCGGCTCGTCCATGAGGCAGACGCGCGCCTCCGCGATAATAGCCCGGCCGAGCGCTACCCGCTGGCGTTGCCCGCCGGACAATTGCGACGGCTTGCGCTCCAGCAGACCACTGAGTCCGACGATGTCGGCGACGCGCCGGAGCCGCTCGTCCCGCTCGGCGCGAGACACGCGGCGCACGCGCAGTCCGAAGACGATGTTCTCAGCCACGCTTAGATGCGGAAACAGGGCGTAGGACTGGAAGACCATTGAGATCTTCCGTTGCGCCGGAGTGAGATGCGTAACATCGATGCCGCCAATAGTGATCGTGCCGACGGCGGCCTCCTCGAGGCCCGCGATCAATCGAAGCGTCGTCGACTTGCCGCATCCGGAGGGCCCGAGCAGCACCAGCAGCGAGCCTTCGTCGGCTGTCAGGCTGACGTCATCGACAGCGCGCATCGATCCCCAAAATCTGGAGACGTGGCTCAGCGTAATCGCTGACATGGTCTGTTCGCTCTCAAATGCCGGGTTCGGTGGCGGGCACCGGCGTGGCCATTCATACCCGCCATACCCGCTTTGTCCTGCCCTCGCGGAGCAGCCATAGGCTCCTCACCCCAAGCAGACCGATCCATGCCGTTCCTCCAGACCGCGCAACTTCATTGGCGCAGCAATTATTATGTTCATATGAACATAGTGTGACCCCATATGAAACAGAAAATTGCGTCCTAAGCGTTCAAATGATACTTTGGTTGGAACGGATCAATTATGCTCAAGACCTCCACCTCACGTCGAGCCCCCATACTAGAGATCGTGCGCGAGCAAGGCTTCGCCTCGATCGAGCAACTTGCGACGCGTTTTGAGGTGACGCAGCAGACCATTCGCCGTGTCGTGAATGCGCTCTGCGACCAAGGATTGCTCCGGCGAATCCACGGCGGTGTCAGCCTTCCCGTCCAGAACCAGAATTTGGCATATGGAAGCCGGCAAGGTTTGAACGCCGTCGCCAAGCAGCGCATTGCGCATGCGACCGCCAGGTTCATTCCCGATGGAGCATCGCTGATGATCGGACTTGGCACGACGCCAGAATACGTTGCGCAGGCACTATCCCGTCGTCAGGATCTGCGCGTCATCACCAACAATCTGAACGTGGCTGCTGCATTCGCACAAAACCCTGAAGTCGAGATTACGATCGCCGGCGGCACCCTCCGCCCACTTGATCGGGATATTGTTGGCGAGGCCGCCGCGCGCTTCTTCGCGGGTTTTCGAGCCGACTACGGGATCTTCGGTGTCGGCGGCATCGATCAAGACGGCGCGCTGCTGGATTTTCACTTGGACGAGGTTCAAGCACGTCAATCAATCGTCGCCAATTCGCGCACGGCGGTGCTCGTCGCTGACACGACCAAGTTCGGTCGCAACGCGACGGTGCGAGGCGGCCATCTCGACGATTGTCACCACCTCTTCACCGACGGCCCGTTGCCGCCAATCTTTGAGCCGATCTCCACCAGATACGCCGATCGTATTCACGCAAGAGACTACACTCGCGAGAAATCCGAGCGGCTTGGCTACGACTAAACGGCATTGGCTGACGAACGCGTCCGTTTGCGTTACTTGAGCGAAGCCGCTCCCGCATCCTCGTTCCGCCGCTCGCCCTCCGAACTTCGTACGCCATCAAAACTCCCTTCCGGAAAGCTACCTCGAAAGAGCTCCACGCGAAGCTCCTGGAGTTGCAAGGGGTGAAGTCGCCCTTCCCCGCGAGCCGGCATCCCATTCGCGACCGCGCACGTTACCTACCTGAAGCTGTAGTGCTCGGCATACTGCTCGATTGATCGTTCATCTGTATCGCTGGGGTCCATTGTACTGCGAAGTTCGGATCAACTCCGTCCATACGCAAGTTGGGCCCGCACCGCTGTCCTGACGGTGCATCGGCCACGCTCGATCGCCGTTCGATCGTCTAAGTCGTGCCATGCCCAGCTCGAGGACTTCGCGCATGGCGCCTTGTCGATCTTATTTAACAGGCTGCAGCACTCGCTCCTTGACGGGCCCCTTTGTCTGATCTGCCGACTGGGCCCTGCCCTGATCACCGGGCGGAAGTCCGAAGCCCTTCACCAATCCGAAGATCGCCGGGATCACGATCAGCGTCAGCAGCGTGGAGGAGATCATCCCGCCGATCATCGGCACCGCGATCCGCTGCATGATTTCGGAGCCGGTCCCGGTGCTCCACATGATCGGCAGCAGGCCCGCCATGATCGCGACCACTGTCATCATCTTGGGTCGGACGCGCTCCACCGCGCCCTCCATGACGGCGTCGTAGAGATCGCCGCGGGTCAGGGCCCGCCCCTCGGCGGCACGCCTCGCCGCAGTCTCCGCCAGCGCCTGGTTGAGGTAGATTAGCATGACAACGCCGGTCTCGGCCGCGACGCCGGCGAGCGCGATGAAGCCGACGGCGACGGCAACGGAGAGGTTGAAGCCCAGCCACCACATCAGCCAAAATCCGCCGACCAGCGCGAAAGGCAGCGAGAGCATGACGATCATCGTCTCGGTGATCGAGCGGAAGTTCAGGTAGAGTAGCAGGAAGATGATCATCATCGTCAGGGGAACAACGATCTTCAGCCGCGCGGTGGCCCGCTCCAGGTATTCGTACTGGCCGCTCCACATCACGTAGTAGCCGGCCGGAAACCGGATGCTGGCCTGCACGGCGGTTTTCGCGTCCGCGACGTAGCCCCCGAGGTCGCGGTCGCGGATGTCGACGTAGACGTAGGTCGCGAGCTGCCCGTTCTCGGTCCGGATCGAGGTCGGCCCGCGCGCCGGCGCGACCTTCGCCACCTCGCCGAGCGGCACAGCGCCGCCGGCGGGCATCGGCACCAGCACGTCGTTGGCGATAGCCTGCGGATTGTCGCGCAGATCGCGCGGATAGCGCATGTTGACGGTGAAGCGCTGCCGGCCTTCCACGGTGGTGGTCACCGTCTGCCCGCCCAGCGCCATAGCGATCGTGTCCTGCACGTCTTGGACCATGATGCCGTAACGAGCCAGCGCGGCCCTGTCCGGCGTGACCTCGAGGTAGTAGCCGCCGATCCCGCGCTCGGCGTAGGCCGATGAGGTACCCGGAACGGTTTTGAGGACCTGCTCGATCTGCTTGGCGAGCTTGTCGATCTCGACGAGATCCGTCCCGATCACCTTGGCCCCGATAGGCGTCCTGATCCCCGTCGACAGCATGTCGATGCGCGCCTTGATCGGCATGGTCCAGGCGTTCGACACCCCGGGAAACTGCAGCGCCTTGTCCATCTCGGCGATGAGCCCGTCGATGGTCATGCCGGGGCGCCACTCTTCCTTCGGCTTGAGGTTGACGAGGGTTTCGAACATCTCGGACGGTGCCGGATCGGTGGCGGTCGCGGCGCGCCCTGCCTTGCCGTAGACCGAGGCGACTTCCGGAAAGGATCGAATGATTCGGTCCTGGGTCTGCATCAGTTCGCCGGCCTTGGTGACGGAGATGCCCGGCAGCGTGGTCGGCATGTAGAGCAGCGTGCCTTCATTGAGGTTCGGCATGAACTCGGTGCCGAGCTGGCGCGCCGGCCAGATGCTCACGGCCAGCACGGCGAGCGCGAGCACGACCACCAACGTCTTCGCCCGCATGACGCCCTTTATCACCGGGCGGTAGATCCAGATCAGGAACCGGTTGATCGGATTCCGGTGCTCCGGAACGATCCGCCCGCGCACGAAGATCACCATCAGCGCCGGCACCAACGTCACCGAGAGGAGCGCGGCGGCCGCCATTGAGAACGTCTTGGTGAACGCTAGCGGGCTGAACAGCCGCCCCTCCTGCGATTCGAGCGTGAAGATAGGCATGAACGACACCGTGATGATCAGCAGGCTGAAGAACAGCGCCGGTCCGACCTGGGCCGCGGCGGCGATCAGGACGTCGATCCTGGACTTTCCCGGCTCGGCGCGTTCGAGGTGCTTGTGCGCGTTCTCGATCATGACGATGGCCGCATCGACCATGGCGCCGATCGCGATTGCGATGCCGCCGAGGCTCATGATGTTGGAGCCGAGGCCGAGCAGCTTCATGGCACCGAACGCCATCAAGATGCCGACCGGCAGCATCAGGATCGCGACAAGCGCGCTGCGCACGTGCAGCAGGAACACGATGCAGACCAGCGCGACAACGACGCTTTCTTCGAACAGCGTGTGCTTGAGGGTGTCGATTGCCGCGTAGATTAGGTTGGAGCGATCGTAGACCGGGACGATCTCGACGGACTTCGGCAGACTCGAGGCGATCTCCCGGAAGCGCTTCTTGACGTTCTGGATCACCTCCAGAGCATTGAGGCCGAAGCGCTGCAGCACGATGCCGCTGGCGACCTCGCCCTCGCCGTTCAGCTCCGCGATGCCGCGCCGCTCGTCGGGGCCGAGTTCGACCCTTGCGACGTCGCGCAGCAGCACGGGCGTGCCGCCGGACGTCTTCAGCACGATGTCGCCGAGGTCGTTGATCGACTTGATGTAGCCCTTGCCGCGGATGACGTACTCGAATTCGGAGAGTTCGACCGTTCGCCCGCCGACGTCGGCGTTGCTGGCGCGGATGGCGTCACGCATCTTCTGCATGGTGATCCGCCGGTCGCGCATGCGTTGCGGATCGAGGATCACGTTGTACTGCTTGACGAACCCGCCGACGCTCGCGACTTCCGCGACGCCCTCGGCCTTGGCCAGCGCGAACTTCAGATTCCAGTCCTGGATGGTCCGCGTGTCGGCGAGGTTCAGTTCCTTCGACATCACCGCGTACTGGTAGACCCAGCCGACGCCGGTCGCGTCGGGACCGATCGTGGGTGTGACACCGGCCGGCAGGCGCGCGCTGGCGCCATTGAGGAATTCCAGCACGCGCGAGCGCGCCCAATAGATGTCCGTGCCGTCCTCGAAGATCACGTACACGAAAGAGACGCCGAAGAACGAGAAGCCGCGGACCACCTTCGATTTCGGGACCGTCAGCATCGCCGTCGTCAGCGGATAGGTGACCTGGTCCTCGATCACCTGCGGCGCCTGGCCGGGGTACTCGGTGTAGACGATCACCTGGGTATCCGAGAGATCCGGGATGGCATCGAGCGGCAGATGCAGAAGCGCGTACAGTCCCGCCGCGGCGGCGAAGCCGGTCCCGAACAGGACCAGCAGCAGGTTGCGGGCGGACCAGGCGATGAGGCGTGCGATCATTGCTGCGCCCCTTCGGCAAAGCCCTTCAGGGCGGCCTTCAGGTTGCTTTCGGCATCGATCAGGAAATTCGCCGAGACCACCACGGCGTCGCCCTCCGCGAGGCCCTGCCGGATCTCCACGAAGCCGCCGCCCCGGTGGCCGAGCTTGACCTCGCGCGGCTCCAGCCGACCCTGCCCCTTGTCGATGAAAACGGCCTGCCGGCTCCCGGTGTCCATCACGGCGCTCTCCGGCACCGCGAGGACCGCCTCGCCGCTACCGGTGTCGATGTCGGCGTCGACGTACATGTCGTGCAGCAGGATCAGGTCCGGATTCTGCAGTTCAACGCGGACGCGCGCGGTCCGGGTCTCCTTGTTGATCTCGGGATAGATCACCTGGACCTGCCCAGTGAACTCCCGGCCCGGAAAGCTCCGCGCCTTCACCGCGACGGGCTGGCCCTTGGCGATCATGCCCAGATCGCGTTCGGCGACGTCGATCAGCGCCCAAACAACGGAGTGGTCGGCGATCCGGAACAGGACGCCGCCGGGCTGCACGCGCATGCCTTCGATGGCATTGCGCTCCAGCACGATGCCGTCGCGCGGCGAAGTCCACTCGATCGAGGTCGGCACGGTCCGGCTCCTCTCGATGGCGGAGATCGCAGCATCGGGCACGTCCAGATTCATCAGGCGCTGCCGCGATCCACGGCCATACTGAACGTCGCCGCTGGTCGTCTTCGAGGTGATGGTGGTCAGGTACTCGGCCGCCGCGGAGGACACCGCGGGGCTGTAGACCTCCATCAGGGGCTGGCCCTTGGCAACATGCGATCCGGTGGTGACGTCGGCGACCTTAAGGATGAAGCTTTCCGCCCGCATTGCGATCACAGAAATCCGCCGCTCGTCGAGGGCGATCGTGCCCGGCGCCCTGACGACGGTCCGGATCACCCGCCTCGCTGCGGGCTCCGACTTGACGCCGGTACGCTGGATCTTCCCCGGGGAGAGCTTGACGAAGCCATCGTCGCTGTCCTCGCCCTCGTAGACCGGGATGTAGTCCATCCCCATGGAATCCTTCTTCGGCGCCGGGGAGGTGTCCGGCAGGCCCATGGGATTGCGGTAGTATTTGATCCGTCGCGCTCCGGAATCGCCGGCCGTTGTCGCCGGCTGGTCGTCGTCGAAGCCGACGTCGGCGCCAGCGGGCACGGCGCGGTAATCCCGGCCGTCCGGCGTCTTTCTTGGCACAAGCGAGTAAGACGGCTTGCCGTCCGGATCCTGGTAGTAGATCGGGGCGCCGCTCTCCTCGGCCGCAGCGAGGCCGATCACGGCTCGAGCCGCCGGCCGCTGCGGGCCGGCGATGACGAATGCGATCCCGGCCGCCGCGATCAACGCGGCGACCAGGCTTGTGGCGATCGGGCGGGTCATTTGTGCGCCGTGATGACGAGCTTGTTCTCGACGCTACCCGTCTCGCCCTGGACCTTGGCGCCCAGCGAAAGCTGCCACCGTCCCGCCATGCCAAAGCTTGCCTTGAAGCGGTAGGTGCCGGGCTCGGTCCCGGGCATGGCCGTGACCTTGGTCGCCATCTCCTGCATCCCGTCCGGAGCCATGTCCAAACGGCTGGCGAAGATCACCGCCTCCGGCACCGGTTTGCCGGTCTTGGTGTTCACGAGCCTGACGGTGATGACCTTGTCGGGCCCGGCCTGGACCGACTGGTCGACGAGCTCGAACGTGTAGTCCTTGATGTCGGCCAATGCGGCCGTGCTTGTGCCGCCGATGGTCGCAGCGATCAACGCGGCCTGGACGGCCCGCGCGAAGATAGACGTCTTCATGTTGTGTGTCCTCGATGTCCTGAATTCGCCGCCGAGGCGGCGTGCGTCATCCGGGCGCAAAGCGCACGGACGCAATCGGCGTCAAGCGCCGTTCAGGCCAGGATTCGAGGGGGTTGGTCGGGAGGTGGACGGATCAAACCGTCGCCGACCACGTCGTCCGCCACTGAGTGGGTGGTCCGGATTGCGTGCCGCAGCGGAAGGGCGGCGGCCTCAGAGGGTCCCGCCTGGGCCGTCTTCAACACGCACATTGCAACCAGCGGACAGCCTTGACAGTCCTTGCTCTTCTGCTCCTCCGGACAACAGGGCATGTCGGCGGACATGGACATGTTGGCCATCACGGCCGATCGCGCGTGCGCAGCGGCGGCCGGCGTGATCAGAGGCGCCAGCATCAAGCCGAGGCTCACAAAGAGCGCGAGAGCGAGTTTGAGCAGTTGCCGCAAATGCATGGTACGACCATCCCACGGAAAGTGAAACTATGGAAGCCAGCCCGGTTCACATGTTCGCCAGCCAAACCTGCCGGATCTCAGCCGCAGCAGGACTCTCGATCCTCATCGCCGGACTGGATCGGCGGACACGGGATCGACCCGTAGCTGCAGAACACGCAACGGCCGATCAAACGCGGGGTCAGCTAGGTCCAAACATTGGTAGGTGGACATCCAGTTTCAGCCGCGAACGTTCGCACGCAGACAATCCCTCGGCTCTCCAGTAGCGTCGGTCATGCCGGGCCGCGGAGCCGCTTTCCGCGAGGCGATCCAGCCGACGATTATCGATAGTGTCGCCACGACAAGCGGCATCACCGCGTGCCCGTATTCGGCGTGCAATGTGATGGTCGCGAGCGCCGCCAACATCACGGTGCAGCCCAGCGCCGAGCCCCACAGCCGCGTTCGTGCCCGCACCAGCAGAACGGCGGTCGTGAGTTCTAGCGATCCGGTCACGAAATGGAACCAGGGTGGGTATCCCCACCGAAGATACTCCTCGTAGATGGACCCCGGGGCGAAGATGTTGCTGAGCGATCCCACCACGAAGAAAACAGCAAGCGCCAAGGCCGAGACTTGGCTCCAGGAACTCTTTGACATTTGTCTATCCTTTTCTGATGAGGGCGCCGGAGAACCTGTGTGGCCGCCAAGAGAGGGGCGGCCGCGACGCATTCATTCCGAAGGAGATGCGACTTTCCGGAGCAGGTTCGAAAGTCGCATCTCATCGCTGATCCGGACTTACGCCGTGGCGGTCTTCTGGGCCGCCGCGAAGACATCGCGGGGCAGCGTTGTGCCGGCGACGTGCTCCGTGCCCGCTACGCCGAGGTCCATCCAGCCCGCGTTGACGGCCTCAAACATCGCTTCAGCCGGTCCAGTTTGGCCCTTCGGGATGCCGAACTGCTCGAACGCTGCCGACCACTCGGCCCGCGGCACTGCGAACGCCCTGACCTCGCGCTGCATGACATCGCCCAGTTGCGCTGCGACTTCATCCGCGCTGACCATCGAACCAAGTTCGATGACGCGATGCCCCGACCACGCCGGCCCGGTCAGCAGCGTCGCCGCCTCGGCACCGATGTCGTTCGTCGCGGCCATGGTCGATTTGCGGTTGGTCGGATTGTAGTAGACGGGGAGCGTGCCGCCCTGGGCGGCGTGCAGGCCGTAAAGGAAATTTTCGAAAAACCCGCCGGCGCGCACGAAGGCGGTCGGCGATGTCAGTTTGCGAAGGCTCTGCTCCAGCAACGACAGGGCTGTGATCATCCCCAACCCGCTGGTTCTGTTCGCACCCATCGACGAGAGCCCGACGACCCGCGGGGGCGCGGCCTTGGTCAACGCCTCGACATAGTTCGCGATGACCCCCTTGGCTTCCCTAAAGTCCGGCGAGGGGGCCCAGACCGCCGGCAACATGACAAACGCGCCGTCGACGCCCTTGAGCGCCCGTTCGATGGCGGCCGCATTGTTCCAGTCGCCGTCGACCAGTTCCACGCCCTGGTCTGACCAGCTTGCCGCCTTCGCGCGATCGCGAACCAGCGCGCGTACTTTCTTACCTTGGGCCAGCAGATGCCTGACCGTTGCGCCGCCGACTTTTCCCGTGATTCCCGTGACTAGAAACATACGTATTCTCCCGGTGTTAAATGGTCTACGTTCTAGGGCAGGTCTCACATAGAGACCTGAGGTCTGCACCGTAAGGAGGCAGTTTTTTGTAACCAGGAGAGAAAAAGGAGACCGGCATGAGCGACGCATTGAGTGCGATCGAGCGATTCAGCCGATATCAATCGGACGACGCCCAGTCAGCAGAATCCGTACACTGCCCGGTGCGCGACGTACTCGACTGCATCGGCGATAAGTGGAGCATACTCATGATCATGACCCTCGCGACGCGACCGCAGCGCTTCAGCGAGCTTCATCGAGCCATCCGCGACATCTCGAAGCGCATGCTCACCCAGACGCTGCGCGACCTGGAGCGCGACGGACTTGTCACCCGCAATGTCTTTCCGACCAAACCACCGAGCGTTGAATATCGCCTTTCCCCGCTAGGCCAATCCCTGCTGGAGCCGATGGCGAGCCTCGTCGATTGGGCCGACCGTCGTTATTCCGACATCCATGCCGCGCGCGTCCGCTTTGACGGAGCCCCCTGTGATGTCCCGCGCTAGTGATCTGGTGCAGAAGTTCGCATGGGGCGAACACCACGGTCTCGCTCGGCCTCTACAGCTGCTTTTGCGACATTTCGAGGCCATTGCTCTAGCCCTGTTGAGCTGCCCGTACGATAAGATGCCAGCTGCGCGCCGACCAGGTGACGAACGATGTCGCCTGTTTGCTTCGGCGGTGGGGACCTTAGCCGTCAAGGAAGTGACTGATGATCGATTTTGCCATGCCGGAGACGCGCTATGCGCTCAGCGGCGACGTCAATATCGCCTATCAAACGCTAGGTAGCGGACCCGTCGATATCATCATGGTCCCGGGCATCATTTCGCATGTGGAATTCTTGCATGAACTGCGCGGCTATACCGCGTTCATGCGCCGCCTTTCGACCTTCGCCCGCGTGGTTTCCTTCGACAAGAGAGGCCAGGGGCTCTCCGACAGGGTAGCCGGAGCCCCTTCGCTCGAACAGCGGATGGATGATGTTCGCGCCGTCATGGACAGCATCGGGTCAACCCAGGCCGCGCTGCTTGGCGTTTCCGAGGGATGCGCGATGAGCGTCATGTTTGCTGCCACCTATCCCGAGCGCGTATCCAAACTCATCCTCTTTGGCGGCTATCGACGGCGACGCGACTTGCCCGGAGACGGCGAGCAACGGGCCATACAGCTCATGAAGTCGTGGGGCACGGGCGCGATGATCAACAGAGTTGCTCCCAGCCTCGCGACCGATCCTGCCGCCGTAGCGCAATTCGCCAAGTATGAAAGGCTTGCAGCCAGTCCCGGAGCCATAAAGCAGTTTGCCCTGCTGAATGCGTCGATCGATGTGAGTCAGCTGCTTGAGAACGTACGCGCTCCGACGCTCGTGCTGCATCGTCACGGCGACGTGCAGGTACCGGTCGAGCATGGCCGCGATTTAGCCGCGGGGATTCCCGGCGCGCGATTCATCGAATATGCGGGAGATGACCACAGTCCATATTTCGGCTTCAGCGATCGCGACGAGCTGCTTGGCGATATCGAAGAGTTCATGACGGGGCATCGCGACGGCTCGCCGGAGGATATCGATCGCGTTCTCGCCACGGTCCTGTTCACGGATATTGTCGATTCAACGCGCCGCGCCGCCGAAACCGGCGATCGGGCATGGCGCAAATTGCTCGACAGTCACGATGAACTGGCGTCGCAAATCGTCGAGAAGCATCGCGGCACTTTGATCAAGTCCACCGGCGATGGCATTCTCGCCACCTTCGACGGACCAGCCCGCGCCGTTCGTTGCGCTCTCGCGCTTGGAACAGCTGCAAAACAGATTGGCTTGGCGCTCCGAGCGGGTCTTCACACCGGCGAAATCGAGATCAGGGGCCGCGATATAGGCGGCGTCGCCGTGCATGCAGCTTCGCGCGTTATGACCCAGTCGCAGCCTGACGAAGTCTTGGTGTCGCGGGTCGTCACCGATCTCGTCGCAGGCGCGGGTTTGAGGTTCGCCGAGCGCGGATCGCATGAACTTAAGGGACTTCCGGGCCGGTGGGATCTGTTCGCAGCGATCATCTAAGTGAAGGGCCGCTCTTGATGCTATTGGCGAACCACATTTGCTCAGGTTGAGTTCTTCGCATTTTGACCCAGTGCGGACATCGCCCTGACGGACGCTAGGAGATCAACTATTGCGCGGGTCGCCCTGAAGCGGAGATCCCGCTCGCCCACTCTTTCGCTTGGCTATTAATTTCGCCGCGCGGAGGACGGTCACTGGACCGCGAAAGCGCAAGCCCCGCACGCAAGTAAGGCAAAGAGCACAACAACCGATGAGGACGGCCGCATAGCTTCCGGTCCAATCGATACTGACTGCGAAAGGCAGCAGTCCGAATGCCGCGCCCGCAGCCCGCCCTCGACCACACTTCGGACCATCGCCTCTCGGTATGGTTCGGCAACCACGTCGCCGCGCCCAGCAATTCCCGCCATTCAAAAGAAAATGCCTTGTTTAAAATATAATATATAATACCATGGTTTTATATTTCATTTAAATCGAGGAGAGCGCAGCGTGACCCGGGACGGCAACGAAGACGACGACCGGCGGGCGTTTTTGAAGACATGCGGAAGATTCGCGGCCGTGACGCCCCCGGTCATGACATTGCTTCTGTCCACCTCCCTGACCTCGAAAGCCATTGCACGTTCGGGCGGTCTGAACGGAGCGACGCAAGGCGACAAGAGCCAGTCTGTCTTCGACAACGACCGGTCCTCCGCGGTAAGGTCGGGGACCTCCAGTAGCGGCGGATCATCCGGAGGGGGTGGAGCACCCGGCGGTGGCCGGCCCAGCTCACCTCATGCTGCTGCAGGGACACCCGTTGGCGGCGGATCCGCTGGTGCCGGAGGCAATGGTAAAGGGCCTTTCGCGACCGGCGGCAGCTCCGGAAGCCCGACCGCATATGGCGGCGTCGATTGCGCAGATGAAGAGGAAGAGAGGCTCAAGGCCGATTGCGACCGCGCTATCACTCGGGTTTCGAGCGCGACCAAAGCCGAAAATTAGCATCGTTTCAGCGCATGCATAGCGCATTGACTTGCCCAGCCAGCACGTCGGCTCATTTGCTGCGGCATGCTGAAAAGCGTGGCTCGGATTGCGGGAGCCGCGGGCCTGGACATCCGAGAACCTCCTTGAGAGGCAGACCCGATTCCCGTGAGTCGAAAAGGCGTTGTTGCGCTTAACGTCCTCGTCATTTCGCGCTGGCGGGATCTCGCTGTGTAAGACCGGTAGCACTCGACCCACGAGGCGCTGAATGCAGCTCATTCCGTGAAATTGCCAATGCCGCGAGAACTGTCCGATTACTGATGTCCAGTTTTTGAAAGATGTGATGAAGGTGGACTTTGATCGTACCGTCGGCAATGTTCAGGCAACGCCCAATTTCCTTGTTCGATAGCCCCTCCGATACGAGCCGCATGATCTGCCGCTCCCGGTCCGTAAGCTGGGTCAGGGACTTCTCCTCACCTGCGCGAGAGTCTTCAGCAACCTGCCCAGTGCTGTGCGACCGTGACGCCAATCCTCGGATCTGAACAACCTTCCGCAGGGTGGCGACTAACGTCTCCGGCTTCGCATGCTTCGTGAGGACGAGACAGACCCCGTCGGCAACCAGCTTCTGCAACGCGTCATCGCCAGCCGTATCGACGAAGAAAACTACCCGAGTACCCTGGCCCGCGGTGTTTGCCAGAGCCAGGAAGTCAGACCGGCTCATTTCAGGCGCGCCCAAATCCACCAGCGCAATGTCCGGCACAAGAAGTCGAATTGCCTCGATGCAGCTTGCAGCATCTCCGCATGAGGCCACGATCGCAAAATCGTGCTGCGTCGCCAAGACGCTGCTGATTCCCTCCAAAACGATCGGGTGCCGATCCGCGATGACAATTCTGATGCGACGCATGCTTCCTCTGCCCGATTTCGTAAACTCACAATGCGGCAGTTTATTCCAGCAACGTCTTCGGTAACGTTCGCTAACCATAAAGCCAATTTGCAATGTCAAAGTGTCGCACTTGTTGAGGCACATCTCGCAACGCTTGACCGCGGTGTGAACGTAACTCACTCTGAAATTGCGTGCACCACCGTACGAACCCGGGCTCTGCTCGAAACGCCAAAACGCGAAATTCTTCGGCGGAAGCCGACCTTCCGGGCAATTTTTGATAGTAAAGCAAGTAAACTTCGCCCGGCAGGTGTATTTTGGGCGCGGGTGAGTCGCTGACTATCATAATCGACATCCATCTAATCGGTCCACCGCTGCTATATTACGAAGGATATATAGGGATATCCGCGATTCAAATCTAACATTCAACGAAGTTTCGCCTAAAACGAGGCGATCCAACCCGGGGAGGCTGCAGAGTAATATTATCGTCGAGGAGCGTTCATCCGACGCAAAGAACGGCTGCGATCCTTTGATTTTGTGTATCGGCGGGGAGCTCAAATGAGGAATGAAAATTTTTCAAACTGTCTGATTTCAACGAAAGCACCCTGCCAATGCTCGTTTCGAGCGAAATCCAGGGAAAGGCCTTCAACCTAACTATAGCACCGATGAACAACTGGTCAGCAGAGTTGAACCGGCTTCTTCGTCAGCCCGGCAACTTCACTGAGCGGTTACGAGGTGATCTTTGTAACGAGTGTAGGTGGTCACATGCATTCTTCGGCTGTTCTGCGTCAAACTCATCAGGATCTGATCGTTCAATTCACCGAATTGCAGAATTTGCGTAGTCGCGTATTGCAGGCCGAACAGCGGATGTTTGGCCCCCGACGAGCCAACCGGCGAAGGGCCTCTGGGAGGCGCCTGCTCGGTCGGACAACCAGAACGAGGCGGTAGCGGCGACAGGCGTCGGCGCGGGCCGGACATGCTGGCCCAACCGATCGTGCTTGCCGGACCGGGCTTCGACCTGATATCCCCTCGACCTTCCTGTTTGACGGAAGTAGCTGGGGACGGCTTCCATGGGTAAGGACGACTGGACATCCGTCCCTACGGGGGACCTTTGGCAACTTTACGACGAGGTGACCACGGTTCTCAGTCGCAGAATGACCGCGGAAAAAGCCAAGCTCGAACAGCGGCTTCGCAGGATAGAGGGAACCGCCGGCACTCCCACCGAGGAGCGTGCACGGCGCCCCTACCCTCCAGTGCTGCCGAAGTACCGGAATCCTAAGAAACCATCCCAAACCTGGTCTGGTCGCGGTAAGCAACCCCGATGGCTGAAAGAGCAGCTTCGCGCCGGCAAAAAGCTGCCCGACCTGTTGATCAACCGCTCATCCGGCCAGAAGCGCCGCCAGACCGGCTGAGCACGAGCAATCGTTGTACCGGCGCCCGCGCGAACGCCGGCATGGCTGTCGCGGGCCGTTGGCGCCACCCTTCAGCGGTCGTCATCCTCTTTGCCGTTAGGACTGCCGTCCCCGCCGCCGTTGCCGCCCCCATTGTTGCCGTGCACAATTCGGCCAGCCGAACCCGCGATGGCGGCCGAGGTAAGAGAGGTGGAGAGCAACAAGGTCATAGCTGGAGGGGTCACGGCGGCAAATCTTCCACAACTCTTCAAGAACTCACGACGGTCTTCGCTGTCGGCGTCCAGGTGGGTCATCGGGTCATCCTGCAATGATTGCCCAATCGAAAATAGGCCAGAATGGCCGCGCCGCAAGTTAAATATGTTATTTCGGACAATTTAATTACAAGCCTGGTCTGAGGCCTTCTTTGGAGCGACTATCGCTCGAAACCGCGCACGTGAGCTGGGGATCCACTAATATGTTCATCGCCAATCAGCACAATCGCGCCCATCTACCCGTCCGAGGAATGCATGATCCCAGCTCTCGCATTTGACATTTTCAACGTTAGATCTATTATAAATTTAAATCTAATTTAATAGCAGACAATTTCTTCTTCGCTCATAAGCCTGTTCAGCGCACACCGAATTAGGGCCGAATCGACCCCGAACGTGCCGCGCCCAAGCGCACGGCCATTTCCCGAGTGGCGAAAGCGAAAAGCAGTTCATGACCGGAACCGAGGCAGGAGCAGCATTCAGGCAATTGCGGTCTGGCTTTAATACGGCTTTACGACCAGGATTCTCACTGCCGCGTCTGGGAGCCCTGATGAGCCGGGCCCTCACGGAAACTCTCTTAGACCTTTCGGAACTTACAGTGCTCACCGAAGCTGCGACCGGCGCGTATGCCGTGACGGCCGCCCTTGCAGCGATGGCCGGAGCCAAACACGTCTATGCCTTCACGAGGCCCACACGACACGGCACACCAGCTGAAGCCCGGCAACAGACTCTGGAGCTCGCAGATTTGGTCGGTGTGGCCGATCGCATCGACGTCTTGGAGCAGATCACCCCGGAAGTCCTCCATCAAACCGACATCGTAACCAACAGCGGTCATCTACGGCCCCTTACCGCTGCACTCATTGATGAGTTACCAAGAAACGCCGTCATCGCCCTGATGTTCGAGGCTTGGGAATTTCGCCCCAAAGATCTCGACATGGAAGCATGCTTACGGCGCGGAATTCCGATTGTCGGAGTGAACGAACGCCACCCGTCGGTGGATGTCTTCTCGTTCCTTGGTCCGCTGTGCGTGAAACAACTCCACGATTGCGGACTGTCCGTTTACAAGAATCGCATCGCTGTGTTGTGCGACAACGACTTTGTTGGCTCGCTGCGCACCGGTCTCGCAAGTTCTGGAGCGAGCGTGGACACCTTCGACAACGTGCAAGATCTGTATCGCGACGAGTGGGACGCAATCGTCGTCGCGTTGCGACCGGCGGCTGAACCTCGTATCAGTCCGCCGGAAGCAACACACCTCGCTGCTTGCGCGCCCGCCGGTGCCATTATCGTGCAGTTCTGGGGTGATATGGATCGAACCGTATTGTCAGAAAATGGATTGGCCGTTTGGCCAACGGCCCCTCCGGCATCGGGGCACATGGGCATTCTCCTGTCGGAGATCGGCCCCGATCCGATCGTGAGACTGCAAGCTGGCGGCCTCCGTGCTGCTGAATGGGTTCGGCGCAGTAGACCTGTTTCGTCCGACGGATTCGCGCAAATCGTCACTCAGCCCCCGATCGACATTTCGCCAATTCATGCTCGGTCCTCGCCTCGATGAGTTCGACGAGTGTGCGCGTCGCGGACGAGAGAAAGACTATACGCCGCATGTCGAACGCGACCGCGGGCGCGGGTGACGATATGGGGAAATACTGCCGCGCCGTGAAGCAAGCGATCGCGTCGTCGAACTGGCTCACTTCGTAAGCAAGATGATAAAATTTGCCGCCTCGCCTCAGGATACCCTCCACTGGCGATTGTGCGCCGGCCGGCTCAATGAGCTCCAGGCGCGGACCGCCGCCTGACACGAACTGAATCCGCACCTGCTGGATCGGATCCTCGAATACAAGTCCTTCAGGACTGTAGCCGGCTATCGCGAGTTCCGGCACTCCGCCTCGATGTTTCGGCACGCCATTCCCAAATGATGAAAATGCAGATCCATCTGCTATTCCCGCGCGTCGAGGAGCAGCGCCGACCAGGCCTGCTTCAACCGTGGATAATCTTCGCGCGACATCCGAAACGTAATCACGTCATCGCCATTCCACCAAGCCTTCGGCGCAATCTTTTCGATTTGGAAACCAAGGCGAATATGGAAGTTCTTCGAAGACCGGTTGTTGCTTTGCACGTTGGCTACGACGACCGAAAGCCCTAGCTGCCCGAAGGCGAACCCGAGAAACAGATCGAAGATCTCCGCCAGAAAGAGGCGCGCTCCCGGATCGACGATCAACCGCGCCACCTCGCCGCGCTTTGCCGCAAAATCCAGGTTCGCAAGGGCGATGCTGCCAGCCGGTTTCCTCGACTGTTTGAACTCGGCAATAAAATAGTAATCGTCCGCCCTCGCCTGGTAGTTTCGGAAAAACTCCGCCTGCTGAGCCAAGGTCAGCTTTTCTCGGGTCAGGAACTTGCCGAGAACGGGATCGTTCCGCCAAGCGATGATTTGCGCGGAATCCTCCAGCCGGATCTCTCGGAGGACCAGGTTATTTCCCTCAGGAAGCCGTTCGAGATTCTCAACCTTGTTGGCAAGCGTGCCCTGTCCCGGCGGAGCCAGCCCCATATATCCCGTCATATATCTATCTGCCTTTAATCAATAAAAATCACAACATATTTAATTGACCAGGACTTTAACATTATTTAGGATCGGCGACAATCAAATGATTGCTGTTTCACTTATGGAGGCTCGCCATTCTCGCTGCTCTACCCGACTTGTCGGACCGGCACGTAAATGATGCCGAACTCAAATCTTTGGCGCTATCCGGCGATGCCGCGTTCTGGGGACATCTCATCACCCGCTCGCGGCAGGCGGGGAGTTTTTCAGAACTTTTTTTTCTGTCGGCACTTCGAAAAAAGGCGAAGTTACCTTCGATCGAAAGTGTCCCGCCAAAACTCCGCCTCGCCTTGATCGGTGGCTACAACCTGTATCCGTTGCACGAATTGGTTGCACATCTCCTGGCCGTTCGTGGGATCGAGTGCGAACACTTCCTCGGCGAGTACGATAATTTCGTCTCGGAAATCCTCGACAGCTCCAGCCCGCTGTACGCCTTCAAGCCAGATATCGCCTTCATTCTGCCGAATGCAAGTCACTGTCGTTTTTCCGGCTCGCTCCTCGATGCCGTAGAGCATCAGCGCGAAGCCGCAGTCAACGCGGCGAAGCACCTCCTCAACCTCGCGCAGACTTTCGTCGAGCGCTCGGATGCGGCGGTGATTCTAGCGAATCTTCCGCTGCCAGGCGAACTCGATCTCGGCTCGTTTCGTTCACGCACGCTTGGCGCCGATTGGAGTTTCCGCAAAGCGGTAAATCTCGAACTCGGGCTCCGGGCCCCAGCGGAGGTGCAAATCTGCGACGTCGAGTTCCTCTCGGCACGCCGAGGGATCTCAGCCGCTGCGGATGCGCGAGCGTGGTATGAATCGAAGCAGCTCGGATCACCTGACTTTCTCGTGGACGTCGCGCAAGAGCTAAGCCATCTGATCGCCTCCCGGAGGCAAAGCCCCAAGAAGGTGCTGGCAATCGACCTCGATCACACGCTATGGGGCGGCGTGATCGCGGAGGACGGTGTCGAAGGAATCGAGCTTGGCGACTCGTCCCCCCGCGGCGAAGCTTTCAAGGCCTTCCAGAAGTACCTCCTTACACTTTCCGAGCGCGGCGTCCTGCTTGCGGTGTGCAGCAAGAACGACCATGCGCGCGCGATCGAGGTATTCGAGACGCATCCCGAGATGGTTCTCCGGCTGGAGCATTTCGCGGCCTTCAAAGCCAACTGGGACCCGAAGTCTGACAACCTGCAGCGGATCGCGGATGAACTCCGCGTTGGCATGGAGAGTTTCGTCTTCGCCGACGACAACCCAGCGGAGATCGAGATCGTGCGCCAGTTTCAGCCCCAGGTCGAAGGCGTGCTCCTCGGGCCGGATCCCGCCGAATTCATCGGCCGCCTCCAGGCCGGGCGCCATTTCGAGCCGCGGAACGTCACCGAGGAGGATCTCGAGCGGACGGCGCAGTATAGGCAGGAACGGCGACGTACAGAGCTCGCGGCGAGCGTCACCGACATGCCAGCCTACCTCGCGTCGTTGGAGATGCGAGGCACGATTAAGGAATTCGACTCGCTCGACCTACCACGCATCGCCCAGCTGATTGCACGTAGTAACCAGTTCAACCTAACGACGGTCCGTCGATCCGAAACTGAGATCCGGGGGCTGTTAAAAAGGCAGGACTACCTGTGCTTCACGATGCGGCTTGAAGATCGATTCGGTGAATCCGGGCTCATTTCTGTGGTCATTGCAAAGATCGAGGGTGACGCCTGTGTTCTCGATACCTGGCTTATGAGCTGCCGCGTGCTTAAGCGCCAGGTCGAGGACGAGATCATGAACGAGATTTTTCGGCTTGCAAAGGTCGCTGGCTGCACGAAAGCGCGCGGCATTTATCTTCCGACGGCCAAAAACGGGATCGTCGCTGGGATCTACGAGGAGTTTGGCTTCGTGCGTACGGAAGGCTCCGCCACCCGAATAAAGTTCGAGCTCGATGTGGAGAAGTATCAGACGCGTTCGACAAAGATCCGCATAACCCGGAGGGCTTATGAAGCAGGCTGAAGTACTGGTGAAGTTGCAGGAGCTATTCGACGGCATCTTCCTTGAGAAGGTCGTGGCCAGACCCGAGCTGTCGGCGGCCGACGTCGAGGAGTGGGACTCGCTCATGCAGATCTCGCTGGTCATCGCCGTCGAGCAGAAGTTTCGCGTGCGATTCCGCGTTGGCGAAGCCGAGACGGCCCGGAACCTGGGTGAGTTCGCCGATCTGATCGCGAAACGGATAGAACCAAAGAGCTGACATCGCAAGACGATCGCGGGAATACGCGATCCGCCACCGTTTTTGGCGTCTCCGGCCCAGCTTATGGGCGTGACGCGGCACCGCTGCGCATAGCCGCAGCCGGCGATTGTTCGTCTGAGGTCGAGCGGAACCCTCAGCGCCGATATCGTTGCCTCCACTGAAGCGAGCACGCCTTGGGCGGCCTGCAATCAACGGGAGCAGCCGCCAACAGCTGTTCATATCAGGAGGTTGACTGGGAACCGCACCTTTTCAAGAGAAATTGACATCCGTGCAAAGCTTCCTTCACAAGCGCATTAAAGAATGCCATTAACAAATATAATTATTTAATTTATTTAATATTGCTTTGCGTGATTTGGTTTATTAAATTTTGCTGAGTACAAGAATCGACGGCGCTGGAGAACAACATGGCAAGCTTGTTCACCACTCAGGCTCCCGTTCTGACCAACAACACTGACGGGATCGGGGCGGATTATGAGCTGGGGATGCGCTTCACCAGCGACACGTCCGGCGTGATCCAGGCAATCCGCTACTACAAGGCCTCGAACGAGACCGGCACCCATAT